>JALZKK010000305.1 GCA_030859285.1 Acidobacteriota bacterium
GGATAAACGCGATTTCATCACGGAATTCCGGCAACAGTCGGAGTTCATCACCCGCTACGGCGCGTTCAACACGGGGGCGGCAGTTGATCGTTTATTGCAAACTGCCGGAGTCACCCTGCCAAACCGCAACCAGCTTGTCTCAGACTTAGAGGCGGGACGGCGGACTCCGGCAGAGACCTTACGGCTCATCATTGAGAGCGATGCCGTGTCGCAGCGCTTCTTCAATCGCGGCTTCGTCACCATGCAATACTTCGGTTACTTGCAACGTGATCCCGATGAAGCTTTCGCGCGCTGGATCAGTGTCCTCGATCAAACGGGCGACTTCCGCGTCATGGTCTTCGGCTTCCTCTACTCGCCCGAATACCTGATGAGATTCGGGCCGGTGCAGTAAACCGGGGCTTACGGGAGACGGGAGGCAGTTGAGATGAGAAGGAGCGTGCAGGAAAGCATTGATAAATTCAAGGACGCTTTCGCGGAGATGAAGCAGCTTGGTGGGTAAGGTTGGGTTTGCTCATACACGTTTCTCTGTCTTGGGTTTCGCTTGAGAGGTCAGGAAGGCTTGGCCCGGCCTGACGCTCTTACCGCGCGTTCCGCCCTTCGCTTATCAACCGTTCGACGGTATTGATGAGCGCACTCAACCGCTCGTCAGTGGCGCGTCCGGCGTCACTTATAGAAGTGATCTCGCGCTCATGAATTTCCGCGATTGCTAGTAGCGCAATCACGCTGTCCGCCGTGCGATCAACCTTTTCAGATATTCGCTCGACTGTTTCAGATAGTCGCCCGACGGTCGCCGTGAGTTGCGCCTGCGCCTTGAGGATGAACTGCATTGTCCTTTGCATCTCTTCGTCGATCATTTCCCATCTCCATTTATTCAGTCTAGCCATTCCACAAACATGACAAAATCTCCTGACATCCCCGGCCTCCGATCAAGTTCGTTTCCGACCGTGTTGTGAGTGTACCTTGCGGCGACAATGCCAAACAACTTGAGTCGAGTGATGCTTGCGAGCGCGGACAACACGGTCGTTCGTGCGCCGACGCTCTGACCTCTCCGGCGCTCATGATAACTTTTATCTTTCGCCCTTTGCCTTTTGCCTCGTGCCTTAACTACACTGCCGCCGGAGCCAATCAATGACGACAGCTTTAGTGATTCACGGACATTTTTATCAGCCGCCGCGCGAGAATCCATGGACGGACACGATTGATCGACAGCCGGGCGCGCGTCCCTTTGATAATTGGAACGAGCGCATTCACTTCGAGTGTTACCGCCCGAACGCTTTTGCACGCATCATCGATAACTACGGCAGGGTCGAGCGGATCATCAACAATTACTGCAACATCAATTTCAACTTCGGCCCGACGTTGTTGGCTTGGCTCGCACAGCATCACTCTGAAACTTACCGCCGCATCCTCGAAGCCGACCGCGACAGCGTCCTCCATCATCACGGCCACGGCAACGCCATCGCGCAAGGCTACCATCACGCGATCTTGACGCTCTGCAGCGAACGCGACCGCCGCACGGAAATCCGTTGGGGAGTGGCGGACTTTCGTCAACGCTTCGGGCGCGAGCCGGAATCGCTCTGGCTGCCTGAGACCGCCGCTGATGCGGCGACGCTCGACGCGCTGATCGAAGAAGGAATGAAGTACGTGATCCTCTCGCCGTTTCAAGCCGAGCGCGTGCGCCCTGTCGGTGTTGAAGTGTGGCAGAGTATGAGCGACGGGCAGATCAATACAACTATCCCGTACAAATATCTTCACAGCGACGGACAGGGCGGCTCGCTCGCCGTCTTTTTCTACGACGGCCATCTCGCCAAAGACATCGCCTTCGACGGCGCGCTCTCTTCAAGTTTTGTTTTGATGGATCGCATCGAACGCGCGGCGCAGGGAAAGTCTCTCCTGATCAATGTCGCGACTGACGGCGAGAGCTACGGCCATCACTTCCACTTTGGTGACCGCTGTCTCGCTTACGCTTTGACGGTCGAAGCCAAAAAGCGCGGCTTTCAGGTGATGAACTACGGCGAGTTTCTGACAAAACATCCGCCGGAGATGGAAGTCGAGATCAAGCGCGGCCCCGTCGGCGCAGGCACAGCTTGGAGTTGCGCGCACGGCGTCGGACGTTGGTCCCATGATTGCAGTTGCCACGCCGGCGCGCCCGTCGGATGGAATCAACAGTGGCGCGCTCCCTTGCGCGCGGCTCTGAACTTTTTGCGCGACGAGGCCGCGCGCCATTTCGAGCAACTCGGCGGCGATCTTTTTCGCGAGCCGTGGCGGGCGCGCGATGAATACATCGAACTGTTGGTTGACGAGCGCGCAGATCGCGAAGAGTTTTTATTAAAGCAAACCGGCAGGCGGCTGCCGCACGCGGAGCAAGTGCGCGCGCTCACCTTGCTGGAGATGCAGCGCAGCTCGCTCTTAACTTATTCAAGCTGCGGTTGGTTCTTCAACGACATCTCCGGCATTGAAACCGTGCAAGTGTTGAAATACGCTGGGCGTGTCTTGGATTTCATGGACGAACTGCGAATCGAGCCATCGCCGCTCTCAGGATTTCTCGAAATCCTCAGCGCGGCGCGCAGCAACAACCCGCAGCAAGGCAACGGGGCTGACATTTTTCTGCGCGAGGTCGAAGGCTCGCGCGTCACTTCGCGCCACGTTGCCGCCAGCATTGCGATGGCGAGCCTCGTCGAGACGAGTGAAGTCGCCGGCCAGATCGCGGGCCACCGCTACGAATTGTCAGACTTGCAAAAACAGCAGCACGGGCGGCTGACGCTGGCAACGGGTCGCCTCGGTCTGCAAGATTTGTCCACATCGGCGCGTCCCGCGTATGCCGTCGCTTCGATGCACTTCGGCGACGTGGATTTCTATTGCGTGCTGAAGGAGTTCACCGCCCTTGCATCTTTCCGCGATGCGACCGACAAGCTCTGGTCCCATTTCCGCACGGCGTCGCTGCCAACGATGCTGCGAATGATGCAGGAAGAGTTCGGCCCCAACGACTACGGCATCGAGCATCTGTTGCCCGAAGGCCGCCAACGGATTTACGAGATCGTCTTCGGCCAGATGATCGAACGCTTCTCCGAACAATACGAATTCCTTTACGAAGAGAACCGGCGCAAGATCGAAATGCTGCACCAAGCCGGCTTCGAGTTGCCGACCGAACTGCGCGCCGCCGCCGAGTTCACGATGAGCCGCCGCTTCGAGGAAGAACTGCGCCGCCACGAGCAGGAGCAAGACCCGGCGGCTTACCGCGAAGCTCTGATCATCGCGAACGAAGTCAAACGGCTCGGCTATCGTCTCGATCAGCCGGGCGTCGTCCGCCGCTTTGCCGAGACGGTGACGCGCGCCGTGAGCCACGCTCTCAAGTTACAGCGCGCCGAAGATTTCCGCGCCGCCGTCGGCCTCATCACGCTCATCAACACTCTCGGCCTCAACGTGAAATTCGAGCGGGCGCAGGAAGAGATTTATTTTGCGTTGCGAAAAAAAATCACCGGAGCATCGGCAGAGATGGAAGAATTAGCTTTAGCTCTCGGCCTCTCTCCCGCGTTGCTGCAACCGCCGGTAGGCGTTACGGCGAC
>JALZKK010000317.1 GCA_030859285.1 Acidobacteriota bacterium
CCTCGACCGCTTGACGCAGCTCTTCAATCGCGGTTATTTCGACGAGCGCATCGAGATCGAAGTGGGCCGCGCCCGGCGTTACCGCCAACCTCTGAGCGTCGCTATGATCGATGTAGATCACTTCAAACTTTTTAACGACACCTACGGCCACGCGGCGGGCGACGCCGCCCTCCAACTCGTCGCCGCGCGCCTGCGCCGTTCATTCCGCCAAAGCGACATTCTCGCACGCTACGGCGGCGAGGAGTTCATCGTCGTCTTGCCCGAAACAGACCTCGATGGCGCACGGCAAAAATTGGAGATGATCAGGCAGCAACTCGCGGAAACACCGTTCCAATTGCCGGAGCAAGAGCAGCCCGGCAGTCTCACGATCAGCGCGGGCGTCGCTTGCCTGCCGGACGATGGACAACATCCGGTCGAGTTGATCTCTATCGCTGACGGACGCCTGTTTGCGGCCAAGAAAGGCGGACGCAACCGCGTCGTCGGAGGAAAGCTGCAATTGGTCGAAACATGATTTCCGTTTCCACAGCCATCCGTATCGTGCGGGGGCAAATGCTGCTCCTGAAAAGAGAAACCCCCGAAGGTCTGTGACGACTTCCGGGCGGTAAGTTTTTGTAAAGTTAGACTGTCGGGCTCTTGGCCCCGGACAAGAAATACGTCCCATGCCCGATTCAAGCATGGTTCAACTTAATTGTGAATGACTACCTATCAACTATATCTGCTCTTTGGAGAATTTATCTTTTCTTCAGGCGCGCGACCTTCCACTCTAGGCCGCTTTTGAAAGCATGTGCAACAGCGGCGGGCCAACACCTCAAATGGCCGCCACCGCAAGTCCCCTCCACCTCATTCGTATTTAGAGCGCGTTGACAGCTTCCAATGCCTGTCAGTACCATGAAAACACTGACGAGTGACAAGTGATGAGTGACGAGTTTGATCTAACAACTCGTCTTCCCGCTCGTCACTCGTCACTTGTCACTCGTCACTGCTTTTATGGCAATCTACGACATCAGTGTATCGATCTCGCCGGCGCAGACGCCAACGTATCCGGGCGATCCGGGGATCGAGATCATTTCGTGGGCGGCAATCGAGCGCGGCGATCCGGCCAACGTCTCGCTCCTGCATTTCGGCGCGCATACCGGCACACACATCGATGCGCCCGCGCATTTTATCGAGGGTGCGCCGCCGCTTTCGTCGCTCTCGCTCGCAGCCTTGATCGGCAAAGTTCGCGTCGTCGAACTGCCTAAAGATGTGTTAGCGATTGAGCCGGAACACGTCACCGCGCCGCGCGTCCCCGCCGGCACGGCGCGCGTACTGTTCAAGACACGCAACTCACAATTTTGGCAGAACGCCGGCGGAGAGTTCCGCGAGGATTTCACCTACATTACGCCGGAAGCCGCGCGCGCGTTGGTCGAAGCAGGCGTTAAACTTGTCGGCATCGATTATCTTTCTATCGAGCAGTTCAAGTCGAAAGATTTCGCGGCGCACAAGACGTTGCTGGGCGCGGGCATCGTGATCGTCGAAGGCTTGAATTTGTCCGGCGTGCCGGCAGGAGTTTATGAGTTGCTCTGCCTACCGCTCAAACTCGCGGGCGGCAGCGGCGACGGCAGCCCGGCGCGCGTTGTGCTGCGAACAATCGACGGATGCTCATGAGGGAGCAAAATCAATGGAAGTCATCAAGCTGGCCGAAAAGTTCAATCTCTTTCAAGACTACTGGAGTCCGAAGATCGCAGGCGAGATCAATGACTCATACGTCAAGCTCGTCAAACTCAAAGGCGAATTTGTCTGGCATCACCACGAGACCGAAGACGAATTATTCCTCGTCGTTAAAGGCCGATTGATTATCAAGTTGCGCGACCGCGAGTTGCGTCTGTCCGAAGGCGAGTTCGTCATCATCCCCAGAGGCGTCGAGCATCTGCCCATCGCCGAAGAGGAAACGCACGTGATCCTACTCGAGCCGAAAACCACACTCAACACCGGAACTGAGCGCAACGAGCGCACCGTCGCCGAACTGGAAAGAATTTGAAGAACGCCGCACAAATAAACTTTGCCGTCGAACGGGCGCACATGAGCCGCCGTTCGCTCCCGGAACTGATCGAGTTGTTGGAGAGCGACGATCTCCGCACACGCTTTCTCGCAGAGATGTGCTTGCGTGATGCGACCGGCACGTGACTCAGCTTTCAGCCCGCCGGGACGCGGGCCGGGCGCGACCGCGCCGTCGAGGAATGGCGTGAATGGTGGCGACAAAATCAATCGACTTCCAAGAAACGTTGGCGGAATAAAGATGACAACGGCGAAACAAAAAAGCAGACATCAGCCGGCTCCGGCGCTCGCAAATGATCCCGCGATCACAGACCTGCCGGGCTATCACGAGCGCGTCTTTGAGATCGTGCGCCGCATTCCAGAGGGGCGCGTGATGACTTACGGCCAACTCGCGGAAATCTTGGGCGAGGGTTACACGCCGCGCACCGTCGGTTTCGTGATGCACGCGGCGGAAGATTCCGTGCCGTGGCATCGCGTGATTAACGCGCAAGGCGCTTGCTCGACTGGTCGCGTGCTGCTGCCGTTGGACAAGCAACAACGAATGCTCGAAGCTGAAGGCATCGCCTTCAACGAGCGCAGGCGCTGTGATCTCGCGCGCTATCGCTGGTCACCGGACGAAACTGAAACGGCAGACAAGCAAACTGAAAAGCAACCGAGCCTCTTCAACATTTGAACGACCGATGACACAACTTCAGTCCCTCACCACCGCAGAGTTCGCGCGGCTGCAAGAAATTCTCGCGGGCGTCCCTTTCGCACAATTGCTTGGCGTCTCTCTTGTGCAAGCAGAGCGCGGCGCGGCTACGCTCTCGCTGCCCGCGCGGCCCGACTTGCAAAGAATGGATGGCATCCTGCACGGCGGCGTCATCTTCTCGCTCATGGACACCGCCGCCGCCTTCGCCGTCCACAGTATCTTGGAGACAGAAGAGAAAACTTTAACAGTCGATTTCACGCTCCACTTCCTGCGTCCCGCCCGCGCAGGAAAACTCACGGCACACGCTCGCGTCTTGCGCGCCGGACGCCGCCTCGTCACACTCTCAATCGAAGCCAGCGACGGACACGGCGAGTTGATCGCCACCGCCTTGACCACTTACGCACGCAAGCGTTAAGCCGCTACACCGCTCTCAAATTTGAAATCTCAGATTTGAAATTTGAGATGAGCTTTCTAAATCAGACCTGAGAAGATTGGCACAGCAGCGGAAAAGATGAGCCACGAAAACACACGAAACAACCACGAAGATAGGTCAATGAATTTCGTGTTTGTTTCGTGTGTTTTCGTGGACATTTCCTTGCCGTGTCCCAATCTCATCAGTTTCGATTTAGCTCCGTCCCGCGTTTGGCTTTCGCGCCAAAGTCGCGCATCATACGCAGTGCCAATTTATCCGAGTTGAATCATACCGGTGCGCGGCGCTGTTTTTGGTTATGCACGATCTCAAGAGTTTCGCACGTTATTTTCGTCCTTATAAATCTTCTTTGGTGGCCGGCGTCCTGTGCATCTTCGCGTCAGTCGTCATCGGGCTGTTGGTCCCCTTGCTCGTCGGGCGCGCGATTGACGAACTGCGGAGTGTCGCCGAAATCACGTGGGCTGATTTGACGCGGCGCGCGCTCGTGATTCTCGGCGTCAGCGCGCTCAGCGGGCTGTTTCTCTTCTTGCAGCGGCGCATTCTGATCAACAT
>JALZKK010000324.1 GCA_030859285.1 Acidobacteriota bacterium
ATCCCAATGCGCCGTGTAGATCACATATTCGTCTTTCAGCTTCGGGTCTGAGCCTTCGAGTTTCGCAAGGACGTTCTGCGAATTGATCTCGCGCAGTGTGTTCTTGATCGTGAAATTAGCTTTCGCGTTGAGCGGCACGGGTTTGAAGTCTTTCGTGATCGCGGCTTTCTTGAGCGCGTCGAAATCTTGTCCGCTCCCCTTGAACAATTCTTTGGCTTTGTCCAAACTCATCCACGACTCGACACCGATGCGGCTCATATTTTTGTCCGGCGTTTGAATGTCGAAATTCTCGCGTCCCCAACTGCTCTTGACCACTTCGTAGCCGTAGCCCGCCGGCCCGGTCTCATGCACGATGATCGCGGCAGCCGCGCCCTTCTCCGAAGCGATCTCATATTTGTAAGTCCAACGACCGTAATAAGTCATCGCCTTGCCCTTGAACATTTTCTCGTCGAGCTGATTCGGATCGTTCGGCGAGGGAACTGCCGGATCGTTGATCAGCATCACGATGGTCTTGCCCCGCACGTCCACGCCTTTGTAATCGTCCCACCCGTATTCAGGCGCGACTACTCCGTAGCCGACGAACACGATATCGGAATTCTCGACCTTCGTCTCCGGCGCGAAGCGGCGTGAGACGGCGACGTAATCATCCGGGAATTTGAGAGCCGTCGTTTTCCCGCCGGCTGTAATCGACGCTTGCGTATCAGCCGTCAGGCCGACGAGCGGCACTTTCTGGACATAAGTTCCATCGGGGTTGCCGGGCTGCAAGCCCAAGCGTTGAAATTGTTCGGTCAGATACTTGACCGTCAACTCTTCGCCCTTCGTTCCGGGGCCGCGTCCTTCATACTGATCGGAAGACAACTCCTTCGTGTGGCGGAGCAGATCATCGGCGTTGATACTATCGAGCGCCGGCTTGAGAGCGGCGGCGTTGTTGCTCGTGCCGGCGTTGGTATTTGACGCTTGATTGTTGTTCGCCGGCTCCATCACGCAAGCGAAGCTCAACAACGCACAAGCGAAGAGGGCGAGTAGTCCAAGTCTCTGCTTTTTCATAAGTGATCCTCTGGCTGGTAAGAATGTAAACAAACGCAGTGTTTCTATGCCGAATCGGTTGGCAAGTCAAATAGCACGCTGCATTCGTGAGGGCTAAACTATTCGCAGCAGGAAAAACCGATCCACGAACAGACACCAAACAGCACGAAAGAAATGGCACGAAGCATTCGTATTTGCTTCGTGCCATTTCGTGGATCAATCTTTCCCTTCGCTTATTCGTCGCCGTGACTGTGCGCCACTTCGCGCGCCGACAAACTCCGGCTCGTAGCGATAGAGACGAAGCCGTGACGCGCGCGCAGGTTCGGCAAGAGCGAAGGCAGCGTCACGCTCGCGCGCATCTCCTTCGCGGCTTTGGCGATGAAGGCTTCGATGTCGGCGACAGTGCGCGGCAGCGCGACGGACATATTTCTATAGCCGTCGGCGGTCACGAGAATGTCATCTTCGATTCGCACGCCGATGCCTTTGTATTTCTCGAAGACGGGCTGCACCGTCGCTTTGAACTTCTGCGCTTCGGGAGTGTTCGGCAAATAATCCAGCGCGTCCATGCGAATGTAGATGCCCGGCTCGTTGGTGAAGACCATGCCCGGCTCGAACTTGGCCCCGCGCACGCCCACGTCATGCACGTTCATGCCGAGCCAATGCGACGTGCCGTGCATGAACCACATGCGATATTGATCCGAATTCTTGTCCGTGATCAGGCCGAGACGCAACAGCCCGTCTTTGATCGTTTCGAGCGCCGCCGCGTGAACTTCCGGGATCGACGCGCCGGGCCGCGTCACTTTCATGCCGGCTTCCTGCGCGGCAAGAACGATGTTGTAAATCTCCGCTTGCTCCGGCGTGAATTTTCCATTCACGGGAAACGAGCGCGTCACGTCCGCTGTGTAATGATTGTACTCCGCACCGACATCCATCAAGAACAGATCGCCCGGTTTGACTTGGCCTTGCGAAGTCTCGTAGTGAAGCGTCGTCGCGTTCGGGCCGCAGCCGACGATGGACGGGTAGCCCCAGAAATCTGCGTTGCGCCGCTTGAAGGTGTATTCGACTTCGGCCTCGACTTCGTATTCCCACTGTGCGCGCCCGGCCATACCCATCGCGCGGCCTAGCGCTTCGGTCGTGATGTCGATGGCGTGCTGCAAATTCTTCAACTCCATCTCCGACTTTCGCATCCGCATCTCCGTGAAGATCGGAAAAGCATTGCGGACGTTCAAGCCCGTCGCGGATTGCGCCCACTGCGCTGCGGATTTTTGCTCTTGCCGGTACTCGCGGTTCTCGCCCTCACCGCCGGGGATCAGCAGATAGAGCGTGCCTTCGCCCCCCTGCATCGCGGCGAAGATGGTTTCAAAGCCGGTCGGACTCGCTGCCGGAGGGGTTGCGCTTGTGGTCACCGTTGCCGATTGTGCCGGAGCGGTGGCGGAGACACTAACGCCCGTCGCTGAAGGAGTTTCGACTCTGATGTTCGGCGCGCTCTGCCCGGTCACGGGTCGCGCCGGGATCGCGGCTTGCGCGGCGGCAGTAGAAACGTCCATCTTCGGCACGGGCGGCGTCACTGGAGTTGCGACGCCTGTCGTGGCCGTCGTGCCGGTGAGCAACACATTCTTATTTTCCGGTCGATAAGCGCGGCGCGTGCGGAACGAGCGCATGAACGGCTCAAACTCTTTGGCTTCCCAAATCTCCGCGACGCCGGAAATTTTTCTGGCCTGTTCCGGGCTGTACATATAGCCGGTCCAAGTTTCCGCCGCCGGATCGCGGCGCGGCAAAAACAGAATCTCCGGCGTCTGCGCGTTGCCCGGCATAATGACGAGCGTCGCGCCCTTCTGCTTCAGATGCGTCAGGTAAAAAAGATTGTTCTCCTGCCGGTATTCATAATCCACATCATTCGTATAAACGCGCAGCTCGGCGCTGAACATTACCAACACACCCTTCGGCCCGATCTGTTCGGCGACACGCTTGCGCCGTGCGACCAGTTCCGCCACTCGCTCATTGTCATCAAAAACCGGCGCAGGCGGCGCAACGCGGATCACCGGCGCAGGCTCATTGCCCGCCACACCCGCACGCACAGAAAGCGGGACCAACGGAACTGCCAGTGAAAGCAAGAGAGCAGTTGAAACGAATTGCCGTCGAAAATTTTTGTGCTTCATAAATTTATTTCCTCTTCCCACGTTGTTAAATCGTGCCACTCGCCACTGTCTTTAGTAGCCAACCGGCGCGCCATCGTTGCGTGAATCGCTTGCGCCGAGCCGCACGCTCGTCTTTTCTTCGATCATGATCCCTTGCGCGTCGCCCATGTAACGCGGGCGGGCGACGAGTTTGTGGCCGCGTGTTTCGAGCGCGCGTTTCGTGTCGGCGGAAAGTCCATACGGTTCATAGACGATCTCATCGGGCAGCCATTGATGATGAATGCGGGGAGCGTCAATCGCCTGCGAAATGTTCATGTCGTGATCGACGATGTTCACAATCGTTTGCAAGACGGTATTGATGATCGTCGGACCGCCGGGCGAGCCGACGGCGAACCAAAGCGTACCGTCTTTCCGCATCACGAAGGTCGGGGTCATCGCCGAGAGCGGACGTTTTTTCGGCGCGACGGCGTTGCGTTCGCCCTGAATCAATCCGTAGTAATTTGGCACGCCGGGCTTCGCCGCGAAGTCGTCCATCTCGTTGTTCATCAGAATCCCTGTGCCTTTTGCGACGACGCCCGATCCGTAACTACCGTTCAAAGTGTAAGTATTCGAGACTACATTGCCCGCCGCGTCAACGACCGTGAAATGCGTCGTCTCTTCTGACTCGATGCCAGCGGGACTGCCCGCTTTGATCTCCGCGCTCGTCGAAGCCCGCTCCATGTTAATTGTCCGGCGGCGCTGCTCGGCGTATTTCTTATCGATCAGACCGGCGATGGGGACTTCTGCGAAATCTGTGTCGCCCATGTACTCCGCTCGATCCGCAAATGCGCGCCGCATCGCTTCGGTCAGTAGATGATACTTTTCTGACGAAGCGAACCCCATCTCACGCAGATCGTATCCCTCAAGCATGTTGAGCATCTCGATCAATACCGCCCCGCCCGAAGACGGCGGCGGCATTGAGACGACTTCGTAACCGCGATACGTCGTTCGCAAAGGCACACGCTCTTTCGCCACGTAGCCCTGCAAATCTTTGAGCGTGATCAAGCCGTTGTGCTGTTGCATGTCGGCGGCGATCAATCGCGCCGTCTGTCCTTCGTAAAACTCACGCGGCCCGCCGCGCTGCAAGCGTATGAACGTCGCCGCGAGATCGGGCTGGCGCAAGATGTCGCCGTCTTTGTAGTAACGCCCGCCGTTGAGGTAAATGCGTTTCGTCTCTGGGTACAGTTTTAATAAGTCGTTGCCCCGCAGCGAGCGCGCCAGCGAATAACTAACTGTAAAACCATTCGCCGCCAGACGACGCGCCGGCTCGATCAACTGCGACCAATTCAAACGCCCTGATCCATAATTCTTCAGAGCCAACTCCATCCCCGCCACCGTGCCGGGAACGCCCGCCGCGCGATAGCCCACCGTCGAAGAGCCTTCGCCCTCGATCAGGTTTCCTTTCTCGTTCAGATAGACATTGCGATGCGCTGCGAGCGGAGCCATCTCACGATAATCAATCGCCGTCGCGCGCCCGTCCTTCAGACGGATCATCATAAAACCGCCGCCGCCCAAATTTCCCGCCGCCGGATACGTCACCGCCAACGCGAACGCCACCGCAATCGCCGCATCCACCGCGTTCCCTCCGCGCTGCAACACATCGACGCCCACTTCCGACGCGATCCGGCTCGTCGAAGCCACCATTCCCTGCCGCGCGCGCACCGGCTGGCGCGAAGCGGCGACGGCCACGCTCGTCTCGCCCCGACCGCCGAGCGGCGCAATTGGCACGATGATGAAGAGCAAGATAAAAAGAATGATCGAAAATCGTTTCAAGGCCATGAACTTTGCTCCGTCTCTTTGGCTCAGTTGAAGAAAATCATTTGAGCTTCAATTCCATGTACAGCACGTCATCGTTAGGGTTGTGGCAGTACGACTCAATCTGCCGGAAATCGAGCGCGCGATAAAGCGCGACGGCTTCCGGCATCAACTGTGGAAGAGTGTCAAGCCGCATCCGCTCGTAGCCGATCAAGCGCGCTTCCTCGATCAGCGCCTCCGTCAATTGCCGGCCAAGATGATGCCCGCGAAATTCCGGCCTTACGTACAGCCGCTTCATTTCACAGATGCCCTTATCCAATTTTCTGAGCGCGACGCACCCCGCAATTTTGCCATCCACTTCGCAGAGCCACAAACGACCGTCCGGCAACGCGTAATTGCCGGGCAGTTCATTCAACTCCTGCTCGAAATTCTGAAAGCATAAACTAATGCCGAGCGCGGCAGCATATTCCTTGAAGAGTTTGCGCGCGGCTTCAATCTCTTCGCTCGTTGACACTTGAATGAGTTTCATACTCATCTCTCTCTGCGCGATTGAGAGTCGCCCTGTCTTACTAAAGCGACGCGATGAGGCCGGCCAATAATGCGCCGCGCCGCGCGAGATCATCGACGATAATATGTTCGTGAACCGCGTGTGCGCCGTCGCCATCCACGCCCAAGCCGTCTAACACTGGCGCACCGACAGCGGCGGCGAAGTTTCCGTCCGATGCGCCGCCGACGCTCGTCTCATTCAACTCGTAATTCATCGCAGCGGCGATGGCCTTCGCGCGTTCGTACAATTCGGCGACAGCGGCTGTTCGCTCCAAAGGCGGGCGATTGATGCCGCCTTCCATCTTGAGTTGCACACGCGCGTCGAACGGTTGCAGATTGAGCAACTGCTGTTCGAGTTGTTCCGCGTCCTGCTTTGTGCCGAAACGGAGATCGATCTCGGCGCGAGCTTCCGCCGCGACAACGTTCGAGCGCGTGCCGCCGCAGACGACGCCGACATTGAGCGTCACGCCTCGCGCCGGATCACTCAAAGAGTGAATCTTTTCGATTTGCCGCGCAATCTCAAGGATCGCGCTCGCGCCCTTCTCCGGTTCCAATCCGGCGTGCGCGGCGCGGCCTTCGACCTTCAGCGTAAACATCCCTGTGCCTTTACGCGCGGTCTTGACGCGACCGCCGGAGGCCGGCGGCTCCAGCACCAACACTTGCGCCGCCCGTCGCGCTTCTTCTTCAACCAACGCCCGCCCGCTGTGGCTGCCCGTCTCTTCGTCGCAAGTGAAGAGGACGACGACCGGGCGCGCGGGCTTGAGATGCAAAACGGCGCACGCGCGCAATGCTTCCAGCGCCAGCACGCAGTTGGCTTTCATGTCGAAGATGCCCGGCGCGTAAATTCGTCCTGCCTCTTCCCGCCACGGACGCGCTTGCAGAGAGCCGCGTTCATACACCGTATCAGTATGGCCGAGAATTAACGTCGGGCGTGCGCCTTCCGCGCCGCTGTCGAAAGCGCGCAAACGCAGATGCTCGCCGTAATCTCGATTGACGATCCGCTCGACATCACTCACGCCGTCAATCGAACGTGCCACGTCCGCCAACAGATCGACGACTTGACGGCTGCCCTCCACATCGCCCGACGGCGATTCGCTCTCGACGACCTCGCGGATCGCCTTCAATAATTTGCCCTGCCGCGACTCGAAATACTCTCGCAGAGAGGCTGCCACCCTTGCATTGATTTCAACTGACATAATAATCAGCTCTCAGCTTTCCAAATCTGCGATCCACAATTCTCAAGCAGCCCTGAAACTCTCCCGCCGCACCGTCAAAGTATCAATCCGCGCTCCCTTGATCTCAAATCCGATACCTGCCGCTTCCGGCGCGTGAATCGTTCCGCGCGGAGTCACCATCACCGGCGGCTCGATGATGTCCTCTTCCCAATAACGCGCGCTGGCCGACACATCACCCGGCAGCGTAAAACCTTCAAGCGTTGACATCGCAATGTTGTGCGCGCGACCAATGCCCGACTCCAACATCCCGCCGCACTAGATCGGGATATGACTTTCGCGGCACACACGCTCGACTCTCTGCGCTTCCGCGTGGCCCCCGACGCGACCGAGTTTCACATTGATGATCCGGCACGCGCCCAACGCAATCGCCTTGCGCGCGTCCTCGTGTGAGCGCACCGACTCGTCCAGACACACCGGCGTCTCGATCTGCCGCTGCAACTCCGCGTGATCGAGCATGTCGTCGAAGGCGAGCGGTTGTTCAATCATCATTAAATTAAACTTGTCCATCGCCTGAAAGAGCGGCGCGTCCGCGACACGATAAGCGGAGTTGGCATCGACCATCAATTGAATATCGGGAAAGCGCACGCGCACACGCTCGACGATCCGTTGGTCCCATCCCGGCTTGATCTTGATCTTAATGCGTTGGTATCCGGCAGACACTTCGCGCTCGATCTTGTCCAACAACTGTTCCGGCGCATCCTGAATCCCGATGGAGACGCCGCACGCGATCTCTGTGCGCGTGCCGCCCAGCATTTTCCAAAGCGGTTGCCCGGCGCGCTGCGCCGCCAAGTCCCAACAAGCCGTCTCGATGGTTGCCTTCGCCATCCGATTGCCGCGCACCGGCTTCATCAAATCGAAAACTTCGGATGGGTTTTCAATTGTTCGTCCCAGCGTCATCGGCACGAGATATGTTTTCAACACTTGCCACGCGCCTTCGTACCACTCCTCGCTGTAGAACGGCCCCTCGCCGGCGGTGCATTCGCCCCAGCCTTCCGTGCCGTCTTCGTCCCACACGCGCGCTAACACAATCACGCGCTCGGTCGTGCGGCCAAAGCTCGTCTCAAAAAAGTGGACGAGCGGTAAGCGGATTTCTCTCAGTTCAATCGCGGCGATCTTCAATTCAGCAGGCTCCCGTTTCTCTTTCTTTCCGAAAAAAGCGAGATGACACGAATGTCCGTCGCACAGTTTAATTACTCGCGTGAAGCATCGGCTGGGATTAGCGCCGGAGGCGCGAAAGATCAGTAGCCCACAGCGTAAGCTGTGGGATCAGCGTTAGAAGAATTTCAAAGCCCCGGCAGGGGCGACAGAAAAAGCGAGGCGGCTGTTTTCTACTCTTTCGCCCCTCCGGGGCTTACGATGTGCGGGGCGGTATTCCCACAGCTTACGCTGTGGGCTACTGATCTTTCGCGCCTCCGGCGCTGACGGCATCAATCCACCACACACCAACTCACGCGGACACATGGTCGGCGGTAATGTCCGGCCCTAAATTCTCCGTCGTCGTGACCGTCTCGCCGGCCAGCGCGGCGTTCAGCGTGTGCCAAGAAAGGCTCGCGCATTTAACGCGCGCGGGAAATTCGCGGACGCCCGCGAAAATCTTCAATCGCCCCAAATTGTTCGGTGCGCCCTCTTCGTCCAACTCGCCCGTCACCATCCCGTGAAATTCTTTGAAGAGCGTTTCGGCCTCCGCGCGCGTCTTGCCCTTCACGCTCTGCGTCATCATGCTCGCCGCCGCCTTCGAGATCGCGCAGCCCGACCCTTCAAAGCTCACGTCGCGGATCACGTCGCCGTCCAATTGCACATAGACGGTCAACTGATCGCCGCACAACGGATTGTAGCCCTCTGAAATGCGATCCGCCGCCTCCAATTTATGAAAGTTGCGCGGCTTCTTGTTATGGTCAAGTATGACCTGCTGATACAACTCGCTCAGTTCCGTCATAAAAATTTTCGATTTTTGATTGGAAGCGGTGTGAAGATTAAATCTGTCTTCATTCGCAAATCAAAAATTCTCTTAGCTGAACACCTCGATCACTTTTTGCACCGCGTTCACCAAAGCGTCGGCCTCTGCCTTCGTGTTGTAGAACGCAAACGAGGCGCGCGCGGTCGCCGGCACGTTGAAGCGTTGCATCACTGGCTGCGCGCAGTGATGGCCGGCGCGGATGGCGATGCCCTCTTGATCCAAGATCGTGCCGACATCGTGCGGATGCACTTCGTCAATGACGAAAGCCAGCACGCCCGTCTTCTCGCGCGCCGTGCCGATGAGCCGCACGCCCTCGATGGCGGAGAGTTTCTCCGTCGCGTAGGCGAGCAACTCCTGCTCATAAGCGTGCGCCGCCTCGCGGTCGATGCCGTTCAGAAAATCAATCGCCGCGCCGAGACCAATCTGTGAAGCAATCGCAGGCGTTCCCGCTTCAAACTTGTTCGGCAGGCCCGCATAAGTCGTCTTCTCAAACGTCACGGTGCGGATCATGTCGCCGCCGCCGAGGAACGGGTTCATCCGCTCCAACCATTCAGCCTTGCCATAGACCACGCCGCTTCCGGTCGGCGCGAACATTTTGTGGCCGGAGATACAATAGAAATCGCAGTCCAAATCCTGCACGTCGATTCGCAAGTGCGGCGCGCCTTGCGCTCCGTCAACGAGGACAGGGATGCCCTGCTTGTGCGCCCGCGCCGCAATCTCTTTGATCGGGTTAATCGTGCCGAGCGCATTCGAGACGTGCATCACGGCGACGAGATTCGTCCGCTCGTTCAACAGCGCTTCATACTCATCCAACAGCAACTCGCCCGCATCGTTCATCGGGATCACGCGCAAGCGCGCGCCCTTCTCCTCGCAGAGCATCTGCCACGGGACGATGTTCGCGTGATGTTCCATCGCCGAGATCACGATCTCGTCGCCCGCGCCGACGAACTTGCGCCCGTAGCCGTGCATCACGAGGTTGATGCCCTCGGTGCAGCCGCGCGTGAAGATACATTCTTTCACGTCGCGCGCGCCTAAGAAGCGGCGCACCTTCTCGCGCGCGCCCTCGTAGGCGGTGGTCGCGCGCTGGCTCAGGTAGTGGACGCCGCGGTGGATGTTCGAGTGCTCCTCGCGCAGATACTTCGAGC
>JALZKK010000345.1 GCA_030859285.1 Acidobacteriota bacterium
TGTTCGTCGTCGAACTGGTCGTGCCGGTCGAGAAACCGCTCTGGCCTTGAATGCCTTCGCCCTTCGGCTCAACGCCGAGCGGCGATCCGTTCTTCAATCCATCGAGGCTGCGCGTCTTCGGCAAGTCGTCCGGGTTGACTGGCTTGACGATGTTCGCCGTGCAGAAGAAGACCAGTTCCGTCTCTTTCTTCTCGAAAGACTTCGACTTGAACAGCGCGCCGAGGATGGGGATGTCGCCGAGGCCCGGAACTTTCGAGACCGTGCGCGATTCGTTGTTGTCCAAGAGACCGGCGAGCGCGAAGCTCTGGCCGTCGCGCAGTTCAATGCCGGTCTTTGCGCGGCGCGTCTTGAGCGCGGGAATCCAGAAGCCCTCGAACTTGACGCCGTTCTGGAAATCGATGGACGAGACTTCCGGTTCCAACTCCAACTGAATGTGATCCTCGTCGATGACTGTCGGCTTGAAATTCAAACGCACGCCGTACTCCTTGAAGACGACGATGACGCTGATGCCGGCCGGGCTGGATTGCAAGACTGGGATCGGAAATTCGCCGCCGGCCAAGAAGCTCGCTTGCTGGCCGCTCATCGCGATCAAATTCGGTTCGGCCAATGAGCGGATCGCGCCGGAAGTTTGCAGCGCGCGGATTTGCGCCACCGAATTGATCGCGTTGTTCGACACGAAGATATTGGCCGTCTCAAATAACGAGGCCAAGCTGTTGGTGGAACTAAAATTGGTCCCCCAATTATTTGTTGACCACATCGAGCCAAGCTCGCGCAGTTTCGTGCGGCTCACCTCGGCGACGCGCACCGACAATTGCACCTGCATCGCGCCCTTGTTCGGCGAGGCCAGCATGTTGACAGTCTGGAAGCCGGCGGCCTTGACGACCTGCTCGGCCTGCTTCGCCGTGTTTTGATCGGCGACCGTGCCTGACAGCACAACCGAGCCGTTCGCTTGGCTCAACCGGATGTCTTGATTCGGGAAGAGCGCGCGCATCTGCGAATCGATCAAAGAGAGGTTGGCGCGCACGAACACGTCGAAGACGAGAAACTTGCCGCTCTCTTTTTCCCACGCGATGAAGTTGACTTGGCCGAATGTCTTGCCGTTGACCAGCACTTGATCCGGCGCGACCAACACGGCCTCCGCGACTTCCGGGTTGGAGACGGAAAAGCGACCGATCTGGCGGTCGAAGTTGATCACGCGCGACTGGCCGACCAGCACGTTGATCGCGATTGACTCCGTCTGCGGATTGGCAAAAGAGGCGCTGACCGAAGTCTGCTGCGCCTGCGCCATGCACGGCACACCGAGTAACAAGCCCGCGCACATCAGCGCGGCGAAGAACGGGATTGGGCGACGAATCTGCATGATTAACTCACTCCTTTATGAACCTGCGCGGTTAAGAGTTTCGAGTTTCGGGTTTAGAACCTTGTCTTTCAACTCGAAACTCGAAACTTGAAACTTAGTCTTGTGGGAAATCGACGCTCCGTCTCTTAGCGCCTTCGATCATTTCGATTGATTTGCGCGGCGGCGCGGGCGCAGGCGTGGCTTGCGGTTGCGGCGCGGGCGCGGGACGCGCTGGTTCGACGGCCACGCGGACGCGGCGGACGGGCGGCGCGGCGGGCGCTTGCTCGCTCTTGAGCGCAGCGGGCGAAGGCACAGGCATCGCGTGTTCGCCGCCGAGCAGCGTGCGCTTGTCCACGCCTTTGGTTTGCTCGTCGCCTTGATCGGTTGAGTTCCGCATCACGAGTTGGAGCTTGCCTTCGGTCGCGGCCAGCGCGAGTTTCTCGGCCTGTTCAGGCAACACTTGCAACGTCACGGCCTTGACGCTCTCGGCCTCGCGGTCGTTCTCCGGGCGGTCGATGTTCTGGCCGTTCGCCAGCACCTTAATGTTCTGCAAGACGATCTTCGAGATCGGGCTTTGGTTGGCGATTCCCTCTTCCGGGTCGATGACGACGACGACATCGACGAGCGCGCCCGGCATCACGAAGCCGGAGATGCCCACCACGTCGTCAACCTTGACGGTCATCGCGCGGTAGCCTTCCGGGATCACTGCGGAGAGTCCGCCCGCCGAACCTTCCGGCGCGAGTTTGTAATCGGTGAACGGCTCGCGCGCCGCGATCTGCATGACGGCCACGCGGCCCACCAGTTTGTCGGGCGAGTCGAAGACGCCGGCAGGCATCGCATTGCGCGGGAACTGCACCGCTTCGAGCTGCTCGGCGACGAGCTTCGTGCCGGGCGGAATATCGACTTTGGCGATGACGACTTTGTTGAGGTTATTACCGAAGGCTTGCGCCTGCGACAGATACCGGCTGACGGAGACGGCGGCGATCAGCCCAAAGAAGACCGCGCCGCACAGCACCACCAAGAGACGTTTATTCCGCATGGCTGAAAATTCTCCAGAAACAATTTCAAGTTCAAGGTTCAAAGCTCAAAGTTTCCAGTTCAAGTGAATACAAACTTTGAACTTTGAACTTTGAACTGTTACGCGCGAAAGACAGCTATCGAGATCAAACTGCCGAGCGTGATCGCCACGCCGTAGGGAATCGTCCCCTTGCGATCCGGCGGCACGGAGAAGCGCGGCATCTCCCAGCCGGGCAGCAAGCCGACGAAGAGCATCAACACACGTTGCATCGTCATCGCGACCGCGCCCGCGCGAATCATCGAGACGACGGCCAGCGCGCCGCCCGTCAACACGACAACGAGAAATGTCGGCAGCACGAGCGATGCGCCGACGATTGACCCAATCGCGGCGAACAGCTTCACGTCGCCCGCGCCCATCGCGCCGAAGATGTGCAACATCAACATCAACCCGAAAGCAAATAAGCAGCCGCTGACGCTCGTCAGCAAGCCCGACCAACCGTTAGCGATCAAGTTGATGCTGAGGCCGCTGATCAGCGTCGCGAGGACGAAGAGATTAGGAATGCGTCGATAGCGCGCGTCGTAATAAGTGATGATGACGGCGAGCGGAATCAAAAGCGCGCTGCTGACGATGGTGAGTGAGCCTTGCATGTCGCTGTCCCGGTGTTTTGTTTCGCTCAGGTGAAAGGAATGGCTCAGTTATGCACGAGATGTGATGAGCAAAAAAAGATGGCGCGCTGTCGCTCTTTGAAGCGGCAAGAGCGCGCCATCCTCGATTGGCGGAGAATTAGCTGTTGATGTGGCCCACCAGCTCGGTAATTCTGGCCGTGATGGCGTCGCCGAGGAGGCCAAAGGCACCGACCACGGCGATGGCGACCAGCGCGGCGGCGACGGCGTATTCCGAAAGTTCAAGACCGGTCTCGTCAGCGAAGAATTTCTTAATCATGGGTTTGCTCCTTTAAGGTGTAGATCGTTGAGAACTGTTTGGGTTGTCCCGCCGCATGTCTGTGAGACGGC
>JALZKK010000364.1 GCA_030859285.1 Acidobacteriota bacterium
TTCCATGCCGGGAGTATCTCATAAAAGGCGTGGTGTGTCAACTATATTATTGCCCAAGCGAGCCTCTCCGCCCCACACCTCAACGACTGTCGAAGGCTGCTCCGCGACTGTGCGGCCTCCATCAACGATGAGCGTTAAGTCTTCGGAGAAATAACTGGCGACTTCAGCCGCAGTGCGCGTGAGCGATTCTCCGGCGGGGTTCGCGCTCGTCGCCGTCAGTGCGCCGCCGCGGGCGCGGACGAACTCGCGCACGCGCTCGTCGGCGGGCAGGCGGACGCCGAAAAAGCGCGGAAGGGAAAATGATAACGATTTTCCCTTCTGTGTCTTGTGTGCCTTTTCGTGGCTCTCTGCCGTCTTAACTTGCAAGCAGAGTGTGGGTGTTCATAGTTCAACCGTTGCCGCTGAGGTAGCGCGCGACGGCGCGGGCAATCGGTTGGCCGGTGTTGTTTTCAAAGTAGCTGAAGCCGGGGCTGGGATTGACTTCAAAGCAGAAGACTTCGTCGGTCGGAGTGATTTTGAGATCGATGCCGGCGAAAGGTAGTTCGAGCGCGGCAGCGAGGCGCACGCATTGTTCGGCTAGGTCGTCGTCCAACTCGACGGCGCTCAATTCGGACTCGCCGCCTTGCCGGCGTGCGTAGCGATAGTCTGTCACGTCGCTCAGAATTTTCGTGGCGAAGACTTCTTGGCCGACGACATGGACGCGCACGTTGATGCCGTCAACGAAGGCTTGGAACTGTGTGGGACACCAACGAATTTGCTCCAAACGATCCGTGTCGTCCGGCGTCAATTCCTGCACAATCGAGCGGACGCCGCTGATCGATTTGTAGATCACTCGCCGGTGCTGCACGTAAAATTCTTGGGCGAGCGCGGGATCATTGGTGATCAGAGTTTCGGGGATGGCGAAGCCGTGTCGGGCGATCAGTTGGGCTTGGTAGGGCTTGGATGAATTGGAACCCATGGGCCGCAGGCGGTTGACGACGCGCGCGGGCGTGATTTCCTGCCAACGCAGCAGCGCATCATGCAGACGGCGGCAGCGTTGTCGCTCCGGCGATTGCGTCGGCAGGCGGCTGAGTTCAGGCAAGGCTTGTTCATCCATCAATCGCAGATAAGCACCGTCGATGTTTTCCAAGTCGTATTGCTCTTTGTCAATCGTCAAGCTACCGGTCACGCGGCCTTGTGCGAGCGTGAAGGCGAAGTGCGTGTTGGCGAAGTGGCGTTGGTTGAAAACGAGCGTGGGCGCATTTAGCTCTGCGAGAGCTTCGCGCACCATCGCCAGAGGCGGTTCGGTTGGAATGCCGCATAGCAGGATCATGATTGGAGAGCGTCGGCTAAAGCGTCGAGCAGCGACGCGCCGCCGGAGCGCAAATCAGGCAGCGGCGTTGCATTGGTGAAAATCCAGTCGCCCGCCGGAGTCAAATAAAAATCGAGTCCGAGCAGATCAGTCCCGCTCAGTTGAGCCAAGCGCGCACAGCCGTCGGCGACGGACGGCGGCACAGTCGGATCGCAGCAAATGTCTCTGACGATGATCCGCGTGCGCGTGGCGGTATGCGCGAGAGCGGCGGACGTTTCGCGCGCGTCGCTTTGCTGATACGTTGCGGTTGAGAGTCCGGCTTGCGCGGCCAGCCAGAACCATTCAGACGAATGCCGCCATTCGCCGCCCAAGCCTTGCGGCGTGGGCCGGTTCAACATTCTGCCGGGCAAGCCGGATAGCCAACTCAGAGTCAGCGCGTAAAGCTCCTGCTCGGCGTATTGACGGTCGGTCGCGTTCGCGCCGCACAAGTGCGCCGAAGGGATCAGTTGCAGACGGTTGAGCGTGCCGCGGACCAGCGCGCCGTCGATTACGCGCTGGTCCGCGAGCGTGATCTTGACGCTCGGCTGGTTGGCAGTTAGACGATGCTCGAAGCGCAGGTTGTAAGCCAACGCTTCGGCAGTGACGATCTCCAGCGGCTGGAGACCGCGCGCTGCGAGGCCGCGTGCCGCCCACAGCGCTGCCAGATCGTTAGCCGCGCAAAGAACCAGCCACATCCGTTTAGCCCTCGCGCAACTTCTCGATGTCCTTGTCGTCTTTCATCGACTTGGCATCGTTGGCTTCCTTTTCGAGTTGCTGGCTGAGAGCCTGCACGTCGTCTTCTTGATTGAGAGCCGAAGACTGTAGATCGGGTCGTAACTCGCCCCCGATGAAGTGGGACAACTCAGACACCATCTGTTCAAGCTCGGCCACGCGAGATTCGAGATCGCCACCTGAAGAGAAGTCTGCTGCGCCGCCGGGTCTTTGCAGCCCGCCGTCGCTCAAGTCTTTGAGATCTTTCTCCTTGATCTCTTTCCTCTCCTTGAAGTCCTTGATGCGCTCTTTGATCTCAGGCTTGTCTTTGCGCTCTTTGATCTCGAGCTTTTCGATCTTTTCTTTGCGCTCTTTGATTTCGGTCTTTTCGGCCTTCTCTTTGCGCTCGATCTTTTCCACCTTTTCCTTGATGGCGTCTTTGATCAAGGTCTTGCCGCCGATGTTGAGACGCTCGAAGGCTTGGCGCAAGTTGGGGCGATTGCCGATGCGTTGTGTGGCGGGGCGTCCGGGTTCGTTTTGTTGTGGCGAGCCGGTCGTCCGCAAAATATCGCGCGCAGTGGCGGGCGTGAGCAGTGGTCGGCTAGCGGCGCGCAATCCGCCTTGCATACACCCGACGGCTCCGACGACGATGGGCGATGCGCTCGAAGTGCCGCTGAACACATCTGAGTACCAGAGGTCTTCGTTGCTGCCGCCTTGCAGATCGCCGTAAGCGGACGAGGTGACTTCGCGGCCCCAGCCTTGCACGTCCACACGCATGCCAAAGTTGGAAAAGTCCAGACGCGAACGATCCGCGCCGTGATTTCTGCCGTGTGTGCCGGGCGGCGGCGCGCCGGCCCCGACGATGACCGCGCCGGATTGCGGATTGGCTAAGTTAAAGGGGTTGCGCCACGTTGAAGGGAAACCATTCGGGCGCGTGTTGTAGAGCGCGTCGTCCAAGTTCTCTGCCCCGTTGCCTGCCGCTTCGATCACGATCACGCCGCGCACGGATGTCGCGAAGACAATCGCGGCGAAATCTGCCGGCCAAAATTCAATGGCGATGAAACCGCGTTGGCCGCCGATGTCTTGAAAATTGTGGCGCGGGCCGGGCGCGTGCAATTCGATCAAGATGATGTCGCCGGGACTCAAAGCGTTGGCGGCATCAGTGATGGCTTTGGCGGAGCTTTGCCCGGAGCCGAAGATCGAGATCGCGCGCGTGTTCGCCAGCGGGCAGATGCCGGTCACACCGAAAGCGTTTTCGTCGCCGCCGAACTCGCTGACGACCGCCGTCCCGTGATTGCGCCAGCGTATATCGCTCGACTGCACGCCACCGATCACGCCGCCTTGATTTTGCATTAAATCTTCGTGGCTAAAACGCCAAGCACCTTCGATGTCGATGATCCGCACACCCTGACCTTTGCCGCCGGGTCTGGTCCAAGCGAAACGCGCGTCAATGCCGCCCGGAGCAGCGTCGAGATAAAGTTGTTGCGCCGTGAAATTCGGCGTCGCGGGCGGAGCTTCCTGCGGCGCGGGCGGTTCCACCGCTTCCTCGAATAGAACCGGCGGCTCCATCTGCGGCTTGATGTACGCGCCTTCCACCAAGTTTAAGTTCAACAACTTGTCGGCCAGCTTATCGAGCTGTTCATCTGCCGCCACAACTCGATAGAAAGAAGTTAAATCGGGAACGCCCTCGGCGGGCATCGTCGTGGCGACGCCGGCAGACATCGCACGCGCCACACGATCTTCATTGCCGAAGACGGGGACCAACGCCGCCCCGCTGGAATCAAGCAAGGAACTGAGCGAGGACACATTCGCGCCGCGCGCAGAGACGATCTCTCCCGGCGTCGCGCGCAATCCGGCTTCCGGTGTGGTGATGATGATTAGCTCTCGCTCACCCGGAAACGGCGAAGGCGCGGCTGTTCTACTGCTGCTGTGCGCCGCGCCTTTCGTCGATTTTTTAGTCGCTCTTTTTCTCGTAGCCATGAAAATCTCCTTTCGGAATTGCTGAAAGGTCAAGGCGGCTGTGCATCGG
>JALZKK010000390.1 GCA_030859285.1 Acidobacteriota bacterium
GCCAGCTTGACGGCCTTCTTCGGGTACAGCCTCGCTGGCGGATGTCTCAGCCCGGGGTCAATCGAAATGATCAGTTTGAGGATGAAGTTGATCAAGACAAGCATCTTTAATAAAGTCTCGGGGAAAAAATGGGGGCTGCTGCTGGCGTGCGGCGCGTTTGTCGCCGCCTACGTTACCCCGCTCGGATTCACTCAGAGCGTCGTCGAGGTAAAATTTTCAAACGTGGCGAGACAGGCGGGACTGACTGCTAAGACGATCTACGGTGATGAGCAGAAAAACAGGTATCTGTTGGAGACAACCGGGAGCGGCGCGGCCTTCCTCGACTTTGACAACGACGGCTGGCCGGATATTTTTCTCGTCAATGGCACTCGACTGGACGGCCCGCCGAAGGATCAAACGCCGACTAACCGCCTTTATCGCAATAACGGCGACGGCAGCTTCCGTGACGTGACGGAGAAAGCCGGATTGGTCCACACCGGCTGGGGACAGGGCGTGTGCGCCGGCGACTACGACAACGATGGTCATACGGATCTGTTCGTCAGCAGCTACGGTAAGAACAGCCTCTTTCACAACAACGGCGACGGCACGTTCACTGAAGTGGCCGAGAAGTCCGGCGTCGCCAATAACCGGACGCGCTGGGGATCGGGTAGCGCCTTCGTCGATTATGATCGCGACGGGCATCTCGATCTCTTCGTCGCCAGCTACATCGATCTCGATCTCAAGACCGCGCCGCTGCCCGAAACTGGCCCCTGTCTCTACAAAGGCGTGATGGTCGCCTGCGGCCCGCCGGGTTTGGTTGGCGGGACCAATACTCTCTACCGCAATAACGGCAATGGAACGTTCATGGACGTCTCCGAGAAATCAGGCGTCACGAAGACCAACGGCACCTACAGCCTCGGCGTCCTCGTCGCCGACTTTGACAACGACGCTTGGCCCGACATCTACGTGGCTAATGATTCCGCGCCCGCCGCGCTCTATCGCAACAACAAAAACGGCACGTTCACCGATATCGGCATCGAGGCCGGCTGCGCTTTCAGCATCGATGGCAAGCCACAGGCCGGGATGGGCGTGACCGCCGGCGATTACAACCGCGACGGCTGGCTCGACATCTTCAAAACCAACTTCTCCGGCGATACTTCGACGCTCTACCGCAACGTCGGCGGGGCGGAATTCGACGACGTGACGTTCCCGGCGGGCATCGGTATCAACACGCGCTGGCTCGGCTGGGGCTGCGGCTTTCTCGACGTGGACAACAACGGTTGGCTCGACATCTTCTTAGTCAACGGCCACGTCTATCCAGAGGTGGCAAAACTGACAACTGAAGCCGGCTACGCGCAGCGCAAAGTCCTCTACCGGAATCTGCAAAACGGTCGCTTCGAGGACATCTCGGAGAAGGTGGGCGGCGCTGTTCTAGAGCCTTCGCCGGCGCGCGGCTGCGCCTTCGGCGATTACGACAACGACGGCGACATCGACATCCTGATCAACCCGATCAATGCCTACCCCGAGCTGCTGCGGGCCGACACCAACCATCAGAACAACTGGATTAAGATCAAGACCATCGGCACCAAATCGAACCGCGACGGCATCGGCGCGCGTGTGACGTGCGTCACTGCCGACGGCAGCCAGATCGACGAAGTCCGCAGCGGCGGAAGTTATTATTCGCAGAACGATCTGCGCGTTCACTTCGGCGTCGGCAAAAATCAGAAGATTAAGTCGCTTGAGATTCGCTGGCCGAGCGGGCAAATCGATACGCTTAACGATGTGACCGTCAATCAAGTCGTCTATGTCAAAGAAGGCACCGGCCTGCTGCGGACGGTTTCCTACGACAAGCTGAAAAAATAATCCGCGCCGAGGCGTTAAACTTGAAGCGGCAGTTGCCCGCCTCTCGTGCGTTTGCTTGTTCAGTAATCCACCGGCGGTAACTCCTCAAATGCGATACCGATCTGTAACGTTTCAACCGTACTCGCGGGTATTGTGGTCGCTGCTCGTCGCATTCATGCTTTTACCGGTTCATGCCGGCGCGCAAAGGAAAGCGCTGGCGGCATCCGAGCGGCATTACCGAAATGGGCTGGCGCTGGCGAAGAATAACGATCTCAAGTCGGCGGCTGAATCCTTTCGCAAAGCCACCCAATTGGCACCCGCGCATTTCGCAGCTCACCTCAATCTGGGGCGCGTGCTATCCCAACTCGGCGATCTGGAAGGCGCGGTCGCCGCCCTCCAAAAAGCCGCGTCTCTCAAACCGGCGGCGGCGGAGCCACACGTGCTGCTCGGCGTCGTTTTGCAGCAACGGGGAGACGTCGAGACGGCGCTCAAGGAATTCCGCGAGGCTCTGCGGCTGGACCCGCAGAGCGCTGAGGCCCACTCGTATCTCGGCTTCTTGCTCGGCACACAAGGCAAACTGCCGGAATCGATCTCAGAGTTTGAAACGGCGGTCAAACTCAAACCCGACTTAGCAGAGGCCCATTACTATTTGGGCGCGGCGCGTTGGTTCTCAAACGACGTGGCCGGTGCGATCAGCGCGTTGAAGATTGCGGCGCGGATGCTGCCCGAACACGTCAACGCGCACTATTACCTCGGCCTCGCCCTGCAAAAGAGCGGCGACACGCGGGGCGCGATTGGCGCGCTGGGCGTGGCCGTCAAACTCGCGCCGGAAATGATCGAGCCGCGCCACGTGATGGGTCTCGCGCTCCAACAAGACGAAGACCTCGACGGAGCCATCGCAGCCTTCCGCACCGTGATCAAATTGAAGCCGGATTTCGTGCCGGTCTATAACGATCTCGGACTGGCGTTTGTTCAGAAGCGCGATCCCGAAGGCGCAGTTGCCGCCTTCAACGCCGCGCTCCGATTGGACCCCAACAATTTGATCGCCCATCACAACTTGGGGATGGCTCTCATCCAGAAGAGTGATTATGCCGGGGCCGTCGCGCAATACGAGAAGTTGACGCGCCTCGCTCCAGATGATGCCGAAGCCCATTACAATCTTGCGCTGGCCCTGAAGCAAAAGGACGAGTTCGACGAGGCGGTAGCTGCCTTGCGAAAGGCCATCGCACTCCAACCGACTTTGCCGGAAGCGCACTACACGCTGGGAGTAATCCTATTGCAGCAGTCGAAACTCGCTGAAGCTGCCGCCGCCTTCAAAGCGGCGACCGGGGCTAAACGTGATTACCCGGAAGCACACTATTCTCTCGGCACAGTCCTGCAACAACAAGGCGATCTCGACGGCGCGATTGCCGCCTTCCGCGAGGCGCTCAAACACACTCCCAACGCCCCGGAGATTCATAACACGCTCGGCACCGCCCTCAGACAAAAAGGCGATATGGCAGCGGCCCGCGCCGAATTTCAAGAGGCGGCGCGCCTCAACAAACTGAAATCAAACATGCAGGCGGCAGTCTTCGCCACCAACACCGGCATCGCCTTCCTCAAGGAAGGCAAGCTCGACGAGGCCATCGAGCGACTGCAAAACGCCATCAGCGCCGATCCTGCCAATGCGCAGGCCCATTATCACCTCGCCAAAGCCTTCAAGCTAAAAGGGCAGAGGGCAGCCGCCCAAGCCGCTTACGAGAAAGCGAAGTCCCTCGACCCGCGTTTGCAGCCTTTGCCGTAGTGTGTCAGTTTTCGAGAACGAGTTAGATGTCGGAGAGAATGATCCGTGGGCGACTCCAAGCAGTCACGTTATTTGGACGGCCACACGCTACTTCACTACGCCGCTACCTTCTTTGATCGTCACGATCTGATTACCCGACAAGCCGGCGATCTTTTCGGTCTGCCCGTTGGGCCAGCGGATTTCGAGCGCGTCAACTTTGCGGTGTGCGCCGAGGCCGAAGTGCAGGCGCAGGTCGTTGTGTGAGTAATAGCTGGTCTGGCTGGTCACTTCCTGCATCCGCGCCTGCGAATCAATTTTCAACGTGACGCGCGCGCCGATGGCGCTGCGGTTCGATTTCGTGCCGATGAGCTTGAGCTTGAGCCAGTTGTTCGACGGGCGATTGCGGTTGGCGGTCGTGATGTAATCGTTGCGTAAGAGCGACGGGCGCTCGTTCATGTTCATGATCAGGATGTCGATGTCGCCGTCGTTATCGTAGTCGCCGAAGGCGCAGCCGCGGCTTGAGTGTTGGGCCGAGACGCCCGGCCCGGACTGCGCGCTCAAATCGACGAAGCGGCCCGCGCCCGTGTTGCGATAGACGAGGCGCGGGCTGCGGTGCGGGTACTCTTTGAAAAACTTTTCGACTTCGGGATAGACGTTGCCGGTGACGATGAACAGATCGGGCCAAGTGTCGTTATCAAAGTCGGCGAAGCCCGTCCCCCACTGCACGTAGCGCGTGTGTTCAAAGCCGGCAGCGCGGGAGGCGTCCTCGAAGAATTGGCCTTTGACGTTTTTGTAGAGGATCGGCAGATCGTCTGAAAAGTGCGTTTTGAAAAGGTCGGGCAGGCTGTCCGCATTGTAATCGCCGGCGGTGACGCCCATGCCGGCTTGCGGCTGGCCGTCCTCGTTGTAGGCGCTGCCGCTTTCTAGGGCAACGTCGGTGAACGTCCCGTCGTGGTTGTTGCGGTAGAGCGTGCTGGCCGTCGAGTCGCAGGCGACGTAAATATCAGTCCAGCCGTCATTGTCATAATCCGTGGTGACGGCGGTCATCGAATAACGGCCTTGCACTTTGGCGACGCCGGAGCTTTCGGAGACATCGGTGAATCTGCCATCGCCGTCGTTGCGGTAGAGCAAATTCACGTCGGTCGGCAGCCCTTTCGGGCCGCAGTTGACGGGAATACCTTTCCAAGTGCAGTTCAACCCCTTGCCGTGTTCGGGCGCGGCGGCGAGATCGAATTTCAAATAATTGGCGACGAAGAGATCGAGATCGCCGTCGCGATCATAGTCAATGAAAGTGCAGCCCGATCCCCAGCGTGTGCCTTTGGTCCCCAACCCGGCGCGCTGCGTCGCGTCGGCGAAAGTGCCGTCGCCGTTGTTGCGGTACAGCACGTTCTGACCCCAGTAGGTGATGAATAAATCCTCGTCGCCGTCGTTGTCGTAATCGCCGACGCAGACGGACGACGCCCAGCCTACGCGCCGCAATCCGGACTTGGTGGTCACGTCCGCGAAAGTGCCGTCGCGGTTGTTGCGGTACAGGCGGTTGGTCGGTTCTTGCCCTTTAGGAAAACCTTCGAGCCGCGTGCCGTTCAACAACAGCACGTCCATCCACCCATCGCCGTCGTAATCGAAGAAGGCGACGCCGCAACCGTTCGTCTCGATGATATATTTCTTGCGCTCGATCCCGCCGTAAGTGATCACTTCGGAGAGGCCTGCGCGCTCGGCGACATCGACGAAATTAAAGGGAAACTCCGGCGTCGCCACCGCAACTTTCGCTGCCGGCGCGGTCTGCGCCGCCGCGCGGTTCGGCTGGGGCAGCCAGCCGTCGAAGACGACGGTCAACGAAAGAACGCCGGTCATGAAGAACAACAGCAAGCGAGGATGTGCGGACTTCATCTGACCTCGGAGACTTGCGGCTCTGCCGCCTGATGTGCGGAAAGGCTCTGCCTTTCCGAGTAAATTGTTTTTCATTTTGTGAGAGGCTACGCCTCGAACGGAAGCGGCAGAGATCAACGAACTTTCAGAAACTTGTTCAGCGCCGGCGCTCAGTACGCCGACTATTTCTCGCGCTCGGCATTGCCGCGCAACTGCTCGGCCAGCGCGAACTCTTTGCGAGCTTCGTCCGGGCGGTTGGCCTGCTGCAAGACTTGTGCGAGCAGGTGATGGCCGGAGTAGTTGTTCGGGTCCATCTGCAAGGCGCGGCGCAAAATGTTTTCGGCGTTCACGAGATCAACTTTCTTCAAATAGACCTTGCCGAGGACGATGTAAGGGCCGCTAAAGTAAGGGTTCAGCCAGATCGATTTCTGGAGCGGCGAGATCGCCTCGTCCCATTTGAGTTGTCTGGTGTAAGCCTCGCCGAGACGGTAGTAAGCCATCCCGAACGCCGGATTGACGGCGATCTCTTTCTGCAACAGTTCAATGCCGAGGGCGATGTCGGCGCGATAGATCGCCAATTCGCCCAACAGGAAGTTCGCCTGCGGCAGCTTCGGATCGAGCGCCAAAGCCTGCCGCAGTTCCGTCTCGGCGAGTTCTTCAAACCGCTGGCGGATCATCATTTGCGCGTTGATCAGGTAAGCGGCGGCGGAAGCCGGCGCTACTTTGAACATGCGCGCGAAAGCGGCGCGCGCCTGCTCCGGCTGGCGCGTCTGAATGTAGCTGAGTCCGAGCGTGTAAGAGATTTCCACCTTCTCAGGGGACCAAGCGCTGAATTGTTCGAGATAGGGTAAGGCATCTTTAACGTGTCCCAAGAGGTAATGCGACAGTCCGAGCATTTGCACGCCCTGCCGGTATTGCGGCGAGTCTCGCGGCAACTGTTTCACCGCCGGGGCCAGATTTTCGACCGCGCGCGTGTAATCGGCTTTCTGGTAATAGCCCAGTCCGAGCAGATATTTAATTTCGTGATTTTCGGGATCGCTTTTGGCTTGGCCCAGCAGCATTTCCAGCGCCGCGTCTGTCTTCCCCGCTCTCAACAGTTCGGACGCCTGCATGACCGCCGGTGTGCGGAATAAAAGTTCGGCGGGCGCGGGCTGTTCAGTTTGGCCCGCGGCTATTAAGCTACTCACAGCGAGTAGAAAACAGAGAAGTGTGATGCGAAAACAGAGCTTGTACATGTGGCTTCTCAACGGAAGATAAGGAGACCTGTCAGTCAGCGATGCGTGAGCTAGGGTATTGATAGTTATCAAAAAAGGCAACGTCCTGTATAAAAACAGCAACGTCCAGAATAAAAAAGTGCTATCTTGTCTCCGCGCCGGAAGCGATCAGCTGTTCAAAATTTTGGATTTCTCCAAAATGTTGCTCTATAAAAATGATTTTCGATGACAGGTTTGTTGTCCTTCCCAACAATAGGATCGCGTTTAAGTTATTTGCTCTCAAAATTTATCTTATACAGATGACGATCACTCGAATTTTGGCTTCATTCTTGCGTTAATTTTCCGAACCGTATTGAGTAGGGCTGAGTATCTGAATCTTTACCGTCTCCTGATTGACCCGTCCTTTTAATCCTAGTACACAGTCCGTCTAGTTTTGAGGATTAGCTCTTTGAACGGGTATAGTTTGGTTCAGACCACCGAATGGAGGCGAACCACACATGCCCAAGAAAAAGTACCTCGTTGATTTAACCACTGACGAGCGCGAACAGTTGCACCAACTCGTCAGGCGCGGCAAGCATTCATCGCGCAAAGTGACGCGCGCACGCATTCTACTGCTGGCTGCTGACGACTCTACGGATGAGCAGATCGTCGCCTCGCTCAGGACCGGGTTTGCGACGGTCGAGCGCACGCGTAAGCGGTTCGTTGAAGAAAGTCTCGGCGTGTCCTTCCGGCGGCGTGCTGCACGCGACGGCGACGAGGTGCGCCTCCTGCTTGCCTGTCAGCTTGCGCTCTGCGCCGCGGCGTGGCCGCTCGTTGAGGCAGCACGCTGGACGCTGCGCTTGTTAGCAGACAAAGTTGTGGAGTTGAAGTTTGCCGACTCGATCTGCCGCGAGACCGTCCGCCAGGTACTCAAAAAAACGAACTGAAGCCATGGTTGAAGAAGCCATGGTGTATCGGCGAGGTCAATGCCGAGTTCGTCGCCTGCATGGAAGACGTGCTGGATTTGTACGCTGAACCTTACGCCGAGAAGCTGCCGGTGGTCGGCTTTGACGAGACGAGCAAGCAACTGATTGCTGAGACTCGTCGCGCGCTGCCGATGCGTCCAGGAGAGGTCGCGCGGTTCGATTACGAATATGAGCGACGAGGCGTGCGCAACTTGTTCATGTTCTGTGAGCCGAAGCGTGGCTTCAGGCATGTCGAAGTAACCGAGCAACGCACGATGCCGGACTTCGCGCGCCAGATGAAGTGGCTCGTTGACGAAGGCTTCCCGGAAGCCGAGCGCGTGCGTGTCGTCATGGACAACTTGAACACGGACAAGGTTGCGTCGCTCTACGAGATATTCGCGCCCGAAGAAGCGCGGCGCATTGCGAAGCGGTTGGAATTTCACTACACGCCGAAGCCTGGCAGTTGGCTGAACATCGCCGAAATCGAGTTGAGCGTCTTTAGTCGGCAGTGCTTGGACAGGCGCATCGGCGACGAAGAGACGCTCAAGCGAGAAATCAAGAAGTTGGAAGAAGAACGCAACGCTGCGTGCGCCAAAATCGAGTGGCGTTTTACGACCGAAGATGCGCGACGAAAGTTGCATCGTCTTTATCCTTCAACTTCAGACTGACGGAGTAGTAGTAGGGACGACAGCTTAAACCGAATTGATTCATTTATCAGGCATATCCGCGCTTTCAAACAGAGACCGTCATCAACCTTCAAGGCTATCCGCAAACCGGTTAGCCGTCCGCAATTAGACGTTCGGCTGAAAAGCTGATTCACGAGGAGAACAAACGATGCTCAGAAGCAAACCCTTTTTGCTCCTGCTTAGTGTGGTCCTTGGTTCCGCGCTCTCAGTTGATAGTCGCGCTCAAGCCGTCTATGGAAGTATTTCGGGAACCGTCACCGACGCCGCCGGAGCAGTCGTCCCGAACGCGACGGTCACGATCACGAGCGTGGAGCGAGGCACTTCCGACACCGTGCAGACCAACGACTCCGGCCTTTACGTCAAAGAGCGCCTGCTTCCCGGCCTCTACGAAGTGAAGGTCGAACAGGCCAACTTCAAACAAAAGATCGTCCAAAAAATCACGATCAACGTTGACACTTCAACGTCGGTGGACGTCTCGCTCGAGGCCGGGCAAATCACTGAAGTTGTTACCATCACGGGCGCGGAAGGCGATCAACTCAAGAC
>JALZKK010000405.1 GCA_030859285.1 Acidobacteriota bacterium
AGTTAAACATTGACAGGCGCGGAACGCGAAACTTACTATCATTTTGGCCGCGCTCCGAAGGGACGACTGCCCCCGTCTCAAGATTCTAACTCTTCACATTTTAGCCTGTCACCAATCATATGCTCGACCGTTTCAAGCGCACGCGCTTGCTCTATCTCGTTCTCGGCACGCTGCTCGTCGTCGGCTTGCTGCCGCTCGGACTGGCCGGTTGGATGCTGTCGAGCCGGAGCGCCGCCGAATTGCGCTCGGTGGAAGGCCGCTATCAAGTCCAACTCGTGCAGGACAAAGCGCGGCAGATCGAATTGTACGGCCAGCGTTACCGCGATGTCGTGACGGGCTTGGCGCGTGCGTTCGAGTTAGCGGGCAGCGTCGCGGCTTTGAGCGGGACGGGCAGCGAAGCGCGTCTGCGGAAATCTCTCGCCGACGATCCGAATATGATCGCGTTGGCAATCTTGCCCATCAGCGGCGAGCCGCACGTCGCCTACAAGCCGGACGTGATCGGGCGCGAAGAAGTCGATGAGCGCGTCGGCCAAGTGTTGGCGCGGATGAACGGGCGGGGCCTTGTCGTGACGCGCCCGCAGTTGATTCGTTCGAGCCAAGAGATGGGCTTGACGGTGGCCGCGCCGGTGATGGGCGGAGCCGACGGCGAGGAAGTCGTCGCGGCGGTCGCCGCCGTGATCTCTTTTCAGGAAGTCTTCGCGGCGGTCAGGCAAGCGTCTTCCAAGAGCGAGCGCGAATTGTTGGAGGCGGGCTTGCCGGTCGTTTTCATCATCGACCGCGAAGGCCGCGCCGTCGCGCACCCGGACGCGGGCGTGGCTTACGCCGAACGCTCGATGATCGATCTCAAGGTCGTGCAGGACTGGATGGAGACGGGCGAGCAAGTGCAGTCGGCGTTGGCTCCCTTCAGCGTCGAACGCGACGGGCGCGAGAATGAAATGCTCGGCGCGTATGCGACAGCGGAACTGAGCGATGATACGCATCTCGGCGTGATCGCGATCCAAGACGAACGCGCGGCGCTACGCTCTGTGACAGACATGCGCCGCCAAACGCTGTTCATTAGTTTGTTTGCGGCTCTCTTCGCAATGCTGATCGGATTCCTGTTCGCTAAACAGTTGACGCGGCCCGTCAGCGATCTGGCGGAAGGCGCGCGGCGGATCGCCGCCGGTAATTTTTCGCAACGCATTCACGTCCGCAGCCGCACAGAGTTGGGCGATCTCGGCGAGTCGTTCAATCAGATGACGGATCAGCTCGAACACTACATCGAAGATTTGCGCCGCGCGGCGGACGAGAATCGTCAACTATTTATCGGCACGGTCAAAGCCCTCGCCGCCGCCATCGATGGCAAAGACCCCTACACGCGCGGCCATTCCGAGCGCGTCGCGCGTTTCTCCGTCGCCATCGCGGAGAGAATGAATTTGCCGGACGAAGAGATCGAGAAATTGCGGATCAGCGCGCTGCTCCACGATGTCGGCAAGATCAGCATCGACGACAACATCCTGAAAAAGCCTGCGGCGCTCACCGACGAAGAGTACGAAATAATGAAAGGCCACCCGCAAAAGGGCTACAAGATCATGTCGCAGATACCGGCAATGAAAGAGTTTTTGCCGGGGATGCACATGCACCACGAAATGATCAACGGGCAGGGCTATCCGCAAGGCTTGAAGGGCGACGAAATCCCGATGCAAGCCCGCATCGTCTCCGTCGCCGACACCTTCGACGCCATGACCACCGACCGCCCGTACCAACAAGCAATGAAGATCGAAGAGGCCATCGCCCGGATCAAAACTTTCGTCGGCACGCGCTACGACGAGCGCGTCGTCGCGGCTCTGGCCGCAGCGATTGAGTCCGGCCAGATCAGCGCGGGCCGCGTCAAACTCCGCTCGCGCAAGCCAACGGACGTGCCAATCGGAACTCTGTCGCAAGTATTACCGACAACTGAGCAACAGCCAGCGACATAACCTCATTACCCGAATAAGAAAAGCGCGCCTCGTGCTGGGAGCGCGGACGTCCTGCCCGCCATGAGCGCGTGAGCGCGAATAAAAGTTGAGCATCAGTTCAACCCGCGAATGATCGCGCAAGATCGTTAGCTTGCCTATGGCGAACTTGGCGGACGCGCGCGTCCGCGCTCCCAGCACGAGTCGTTTCTTTCTTTATTCGCCATTATCTCTCCACACCGCTCTGGCCTACGCCCGACGACTCTCGCCACTTGTCTTTTCTCGCCTTCCGATGGAAACTTCCCTTCGTTTCCGCCCGTACTAACATGCTATTCGTTGGCAGGGCAGTCTCCTCTCAAGTTTTCAAATAGATTCGCATCTTCAATCCGGTGAGGTGAGCTTATGTTTCGTCGCGCTTGTGCGCTCGTGTGGTGTGTTCTCTTGCTATTGCCCGCTCAGTCGTCGTGGGCGCAGACGCCTACCCCGACTCCTTCTCCGCAGGCGGCGGAAAGGAAACCGGAAAACGAGAAGAAGCCTGAGAAGTGGGATGTGGAGGCCGAACATGGCCCGACGACGCTTGTTGAGTTCGACACTGACGAAGGCACTTGGATGAGTTGCGATGTGTCGCCGGACGGCGGGCGGATCGTCTTCGATCTCTTGGGCGACATTTACCAGATGCCGATTACGGGCGGGCGCGCAGAGTTGCTCTCAGGCGGGATGGCTTGGGACGCGCAGCCGCGCTACAGCCCGGATGGGAAGCAGATCGCGTTCACTTCGGATCGCGACGGTGGCGATAATTTGTGGGTGATGGACGCAGACGGAAAGAATCGCCGCCAGATCACAAAAGAGACGCTGCGCCTCGTCAACAGTCCGGCATGGACGCCTGATGGTCAATACTTGCTAGGCCGCAAACATTTCGTCGATACGCGCTCTCTGGGTGCGGGCGAAATCTGGCTCTACAACGTTGGCGGCGCGGGGACGGGCGTGCAGTTGACAGAGAAGACGAGTTGGACAGCGAACGTCGGCGAGCCGGCGGTCGATCCCAAAAATAAGTTCGTCTATTTCGTCAACAGCGGCAATTTCGATTACAACAAAAATGTCTATGACACGATCTACTGGATCGAGCGTTACGACATGGAA
>JALZKK010000007.1 GCA_030859285.1 Acidobacteriota bacterium
CCGCCCTACTCCGCGACGCTGCCGCTCGCGCGCGCCATCTCGCGCATCTACGAATTGCCGCTGCCCGCCTCGCCGCCGACGAATTTGAACGTCGGAATGCTCGGCGGCTCAGAAGTCGTCAACGCGAAAGCGGCTGATGCATGGTTCACCGTCGATCTGCGCTCGACAAACAACGAAGTGATCGCCGAGTTTGACAAGAAGATCGCGACTATTTTGCAAGAAGAAGCCGCGCGCGCCGGGATGACTTTGAAGACGGAGATGATATCGCAAACGTCTGCGGCGCAGCTTCCCGGCCATCGCAATTCGCCGCTCGTGCGGACTGCCGAAGCCGTGCATCTCGCGCTCGGCTTCGACAATCCGCCGATTACCATCACCGGCTCGAACAACTCGACTGCCGCGCTGCTCGCCGGTATCTCTTCCATCTCGACTGGCGCAGTGCCCTGCGGCGACGCCCACGCGCTCACCGAATACTGCGAGATAGAACCGCTCTACAGAGGAATCAAGAAAGTGTTGCTGCTGGGAGTGGCGCTCGCCGGAATGAGCGAGTAAAACTCGCGGTTCAAAGTTCAAGGTTCAAATCTCAAACTTTGAACTTTGAACTTTGAACTTATGACGACTTGCCCGCCGCCTTTTGCTTTCGCTCCTCACGTCGCCCGGCGGCGGCTTGCTCGCCGGGCGTTTTGTTTTGCAGTTCGCGTGCGGATTGCTCCTGAGCTTTCTCAGCCTTCTCGATCTCGGAGTTGACTTCGCCGCCGATGAGGACTGCCGCGCCGGTGACGTAAAACCAGAGCATCAGGATGATGACCGCGCCGAGCGAGCCATAGGTTGCGCTGTAGGAATTGAAGTAATTGAGGTAGAGGCGGAAGCCGAAGGAGGCAAGGAGCCAGAGCGCGACGGCGATCACGGTGCCGGGCGCGATCCAGTCCCAGCGACGAATCTCTTTGTTAGGCGCGATGTAATACATTAGCGCGAAAGCGAAGAGGACGAACACCAGCACAATCGGCCACTGTAAGACTTTCCAAGCGGTGGTGAATGCGCTGCCGAAACTGAAATTCGCGGCAATCGCTTCGGCGATCATGCCGCCGAACAGCACGAGCGTCAGCGCCATGATGATCAGCACCGCCAGCCCGATGGTCAGCAGGATCGCGAGCAGCCGGGTCTTCCACCATGGGCGCGTCTCTTCCACTTCATAAGCGACGTTGAGCGTCTCGGTGATCGCACCCATGCCGTTCGAGGCCGCCCACAATGCCGCCAGTAATCCAAAAGAGATTTTGCCGCCGCTGCTGCCCTCGCTAAACTCGTCAATCGTGGTGTGAATTAAGTCTGTGGCTTCCGCCGGCACGACCGTGCCGAGGTATCGCAAGAGGTCTGCGCGGAGTTCCGTGCCGGCCTGCGCGAAATAACCGAGTATGGCTGTGAGGAAGAGCAGCAGCGGGAAGAGCGCGAGCAAAAAATAGTAAGAGAGTTGCGCGGCGCGACCGAACACGTCGTCTTCTTGCACTTCCGACCAGACTTTTTGAGCCAGTCCTTTCCAACCCAGCCCGCCCAGTTTCCACGAGTTAAAGAGTGCCATGCTTCCCCTTATAAGTCTGGAGTCAAAACATTTCCTGTCTTTGACTCCAGACTTTTATTTGACCAGCGTTCCGGTGCGGCTCCAGCGCGTGTTCTTGAAAAAGTCGATCAAGAAAAAGGATGTCGGCGCGCTCTCGTCGTAAGACCAATAGACGAACAGCGCACGTCCGATGATTAACTCGCGCGGCACAAAGCCCCAGATGCGGCTGTCGGCGCTGTTATCGCGATTGTCGCCCATCACGAAGTATTGGCTGGCGGGAACGGTAATGGTGTCGCCGTTTCTGAACGTCCTGTAATCCCGAATAATTTCGTCGGGTATTAATCTTGAGTCGGCGCTGTAATAGACGGTGTACGGCCCTTCGCCTGCCGGCGGCGGATCACTTTCCGGTTGGAGCGGCGCAGCCGGCTCGAAGATCGGAGTTGACGGATCGTCCGGCGGATTCTCTGCCGTGACGATCCTTTCGGCTACCGGCTGGCCGTTGACGATGACCTGTGTGCCGCGCAATTGAATGCGGTCGCCCGGCAAGCCGATGACGCGCTTGACGTAGTTGGTAGCGAAAGGTACGTTGTCCGGGATCAATTTATCTGCTTCAGGGTCCCACTGGTTGCCCGGATACTTGAAAACAACAATGTCACTGCGCCGGATTTCGCGCTGCGGCAAAAACGGCAGCGACTCGCCGGGCGCGAAGATGAATTTGTTGACGAGCAGATGATCGCCGATGATGATCGTGTTCTGCATCGAGCCGGTCGGCACTTTCACCGCCTGCACAACGAAAGTCATCCCGAAGAGCGCCATGATCGCTGTCACGACAAGCGACTCGAAATACTCGCGCCAGACCGAGCGCGGCGGCCCCGCGTCCGTCCGCTCTGCGTCGCCCGGCGGCGAAATTGTCTCAGCCTCGCGCGCCGCCGCAGTCTTCCGCCCCGCCTTCACATCCGATGCCGGCTCTTCAATCACAGTCGATCTCGAATTATTGCCCATATGGCTCCATCGTAGAGAACCCCGCGCATCACGGTCAAGCAGAAGGAGCAGGAAGCAGGGGCAGTTGGCAGGAGCAGGAAGAAGAAAACGGTTGGTTCAAGTCAACTTTCCACTTCGGCATCGAATAACTGACGCTCACTGCCATCTGCCGTCTGCCTCCTGCTGTCTGCCTCCTGCCCCTGCCTCCTGCTCCTGCCAACTGCCTTCCAGTTCTTCGAGTGCGCGGCGGGCGGCGCAGGTCTCGGCGGATTTGATCGTCGAGCCTTCGCCGCGAATGGCCTGTCTGCCATCCCAACAGACCCCGACGTAAAAAACGCGGTGGTGCGGCGGCCCTTCCGTATCGATCACTTGATAGACCGGCGTCGCGCGAAACGCGGCCTGCACGCGCTCTTGCAAGAGCGTCTTGAAGTCGGCGGCGGCGGCGGATTCCGGCGTCGCGGCGACCAGATCAGATTCCAGAGCGCGATAGACAAATTCCGTCGCCGCCTTAAAACCGCCGTCGAGATAGATAGCCGCCAGCAAAGCCTCAAACACGTCGGCGAGCATCGCGCGCTTGCTGCGCCCGCCGGTCTTTTCTTCTCCGCGCCCGACGCGCACGAACTCGCTCAACCCTAACTTCTTCGCGGCGCGCGCCAACGTCCGCGTGCTGACGAGGCCGTGTTTCATCCGCGAGAGATCGCCTTCGGTCAGATCATTGTGCGTCTCGAAAAGATAATCGGCGACCGCCAGTCCCAGCACCGAGTCGCCGACAAATTCCAACGCCTCGTTGTGCAGCCGCCGCGCCTGCGCTTCCTCGCCCGATCCAGTGCGCTCGTGCGCCCAAGAGCGATGCGTCAACGCACGCTCTAACAAAGAGCGTTCCTGAAAACTGTATCCAAGTCTCTCTTCGAGAATGTCGAGGTCGGCAACGACGGGGTTAGAATTTTTCACGGCGGTCAGGGGGCTTTTGAGCGTTCCTTACAGTTTCAATCGAGCATTCACCACAGACGAGCTAAGCAGCAGTCAAAAACCTTTCCACTAAATCAAGCTACAGAACATTCTGACAGGATTAACAAGATTCACAGGACAGAGCGGAAGACTTTGATTGATGTTGATTAGCCTATCCCTTGTTTATCCTGTAAATCCTGTCTCTATCTATAGTCTCAATGTCGTGTGCTTCGATTTAATCTGCTCTCACTTTTGCCTTCCCGCTAGGGCAGCGGCTTCGCGGTCACGCCCGCGAGCAGCGCGTCGAGGCCGTCGGTCGTGTTGTTGTGGCGCGTCTTGTAAAAGCCCGTCAACTGTTCCAGCCAACGGCTGCGGACGCTTGTGTATTGCGGCTCATCGCCGCTCAAGGCGACGGCGCGGGCGTAAGCGTCGATGATCTTATCGACCACTCCATAAATTTTGTCGAGCGCGGCTTGGCTCTCAGGCGTGATTTCTTTGCCGGAGTACCGCGCCGCGAAATCTTTCGCCAACGGTTCATATTCGTTGATCGTATAGACGCCGGCCAGCCGCGCGTAGATCACCGGATAGGTTTTGATCGAGCCGTCGTATTGCAGCGCCTTGAGGAAAGATGACAAGGCATCGGCGGGCGTGTCTCTCAAGACGAGATCGCCGGCGATGAAGTGCAAATAACCGAGCGCGTCCTCACGACTTTTGAACGGCTGCCAGTCGCTCGGCTTGTTGCCGGCATCGAGTTGATCGAGCGCGTTGATGGCGTAGCCGCGAGTCTCGGCGTTCATTTCTGAGTCGCCCGCAGTCTGCGCGAAATAGCCGGCGTAAGCCAGACCGAGCAGCGTCTTGAGATTGCCGGGATCATCGGCGAGAACTTCCTTGCCGGCATTGAAGGCGGCGGCGAACTGCTTGTCTTTTATGAGCAGCTTTTGGAATTGCAGACGCCGCGCCGCGCGCTCGTAATCGTCAACCCACTTTTTGACATAGGCGGCATATTCGTTGTTCGGATATTGCGCCAGATATTCGCGGCCTGCCGCGTAAGCTACCGGCTGATTGGCCCGGATGTTCGCGCGCCAGCGTTCATAGAGATCGGCTTGCGCCTGCGTGATGTCCTGCGGCGCGATGGCGACAAAGACTAACTGTGATGGTGCTGCCGCGCCGGTTTGAGCTAACGCTCGCGTTTCGCCGAACATCGAACAGAGCAGAACACAGAGCAGCAACGCCTTGCTCTGCCACGAGCGTTGCGCCGCGCACGAAAGCCGACTCGCGGTTTGCTCAGTCATGCTGCGACCGGGCGAAAACAAACTGACTCCTGCTTGCATCTTTCCGTTGGTCCCTTTTCACGACGAGGCCGGCGTTCATCTGTGTGAGAGCGTGCCGCCGATTATCACAAACGCCGGGCGCATCGTAAGCAACACGATACGCCCGGCGTTCTTCCAGATGCGACCTGCACAAGTTTGTTACGGCTTGCGCGTCTTGGTCGGTGTCGGTGCTGGTGTCGGCGTAGGTGACGCCACGGGCTTCGCCGGCTCGGTCTTCGTCGTGGCAGGCGGCGGCGTGGGCGTCGTCACGGGTTTCGCGGGAGCGGGCGTCGTGGTGTTCGTCGTGCCGCCGACCGTCGTGCCGGTCGCTGCCGGAGGCGTCGTTGCGGTCGTCGGCGTAGCCGCCGGGGCCGGCGTCGTTCCCGGAACGAACGGCTCTGGCACAGGCTTCGTCATGACTGCGGCGATATAAGTATCGAGACCTTCGACCGAATCCTTGTTGCGCTGCTTGTAAAGCACGGTCAGCGTGTTCCTATGCTCTTCTTTCTTCTTCGCGTCGGTCTCCACAGCAACCGCGCGAGCGTAGGCGTCGATCAGCCGGTCGAGAACGCCATAGAAGTTATCGAAAGCGAGCTTGCTTTCGGGCGTTTCTGGTTGGCCGTCAAACGGCTTCAGTGCAGCCAGCGAGTTTTTGTATTGCTCCGCGTAAGTCCCGGCCAGCAGTTCGTAAGTCGCTGGGGCATTCTTGACCTGCGGCACTTCAAATTTTGCGGCTGTGATCAAAGCCTTTGACGCTTCCGCTGGAGCGTCCTTTGCATTCAACGCACCGACCGTGTAATACAGATAAGCCAGTGCCTCATTCTTATCTTTGAAAGGTGCCCACTTTTCCGGCACTTGGCCGGCCTCGATCATCTGGATCGCTTTTTTAGAGTAATCAAGCGCGGCAGCGTTGTGAGTAGTGTTACCGGCTTTGTTAGCCTCAAGGCTCGAAAAACCTAAAATCGTCAGCAATTGCACGTCGTCTGGTTTAATCGCCAGAGACTCGCCCCCGACCTTGTAGAGTGTGTTCCAGTCTTTAGCCTCGTATGCCTTCAACGCATTAAGTCTGACCGACGCTACGCCGTAAGCGTCAACGAACTTCTTGACCGCAGCGGTGTACTCGTCGGTGCAACTCGCATACTTTTGGAGATAAGTTTTGCCGGTCTCGTAAGCGGTGGCTTGATTGGTCTTCTTCTCCTCATAGTATTTGGTGTAAAGCTCTGTCCGGGCCGGCTCCGAGCAGACGTCCTGCGCGGGAGCGGCGGCGGGCGCGGCGGCGGCGGGCGTAGCCGTCGGTGTTTGCGCGAGCGTGGGCAAGGTGAAGGTGGCCGACAGCGCGGCCACACTTAAAACTCGCATTACGTTTTTCATTGGTCGCATCTCCTCCGATACTGATCTTGTTCTGTTTGATTTTTCTAACAGTGGGGGCGCGCACGGCCTTCCAGCGTCGCGTGTCTTTCAGATGCTCATGCCGCACGGCCAGTTGCCGGATATTTGCATAGCCGGCACAGGCCCTGCGGCCCTTCGCGGAGAGGCGCATCCGAAGCTACTCAAAGGGGTAAAACAAACGACGACGCGATGCGAACGTGATCCTGCAATACGAAGGCGAAAAGTGTCAAGAGCAGTGACGAGTGATGAGTGATGAGTGACGAGAAAAAGCCAGAAATCTTGAGTTAAAAAAAAGCAGGCGACGGAATTCCGTCGCCTGCTTTCTGGCTCCCGCCCTTCAGATTCTTGACTCGCAACTGCTTTGGCTCGCCACTTGTCACTCAGCACTCGTCACTGTATTTCAGGTGTGTTCATCAGCACACGGCGCGGACGGCCTTCGCCGGGCTTGGGCGCGTTCGTCTTCGCGCCGGGCGCAGGAGCGGCTTTGGCGGGCGGCGTGGTCGTCACGCCGGTCGGCCTCGTCTGAATTGGTTGCAGCGTCGGTTTGACGTTCGTGTTATTCGTCCCCGTCGGATTCAGCAACGGCGCGGCGGCAGCGCCACCGGTGTCGGCTGTGTCGGCGGCATCGGCTTCATCTTCGTCGTCCGCGATCTTCGAGGGATCAACTTTCGGGCGCGGCGCGAGGAGGTCGGGCGGCAGGGCCACAGGAGCGCGGATGCCGCGCTTGCCGAAGCGACCGTTGAG
>JALZKK010000015.1 GCA_030859285.1 Acidobacteriota bacterium
CGCCCGCGTTGTGGGCGAATTCAATATCGCCATAACGGTCGCCGATCATCCAACTCGCGCCGAGATCGATGTCGAACTCTTCCGCCGCGCGGCGAATCAAGCCGGGCTTCGGCTTGCGGCAGTCGCAATCCTGCCGGTACGGCGGCACACCGACAGTCGGGTGATGCGGGCAATAATAGAGCGCATCGATCTGCGCGCCGCCGCGTGCCAACTCGTCCGCCAGAATTTTATGCACGGCGTCGATCAACTCTTCGGCGAAGTAACCACGCGCCACGCCCGCTTGATTCGTGATCAAAATCGCCAGCCAGCCGGCATCATTCAAGAGCTTCACAGCCTCAGCCGCGTAGGGGAAGACGCGAAAGCGCGAGGGATGATTGACGTAACCGATCTCTTCAGAGATCGTGCCGTCGCGGTCGATGAAGACAGCGCGCCGCTTCAACGCACGACCTCCGCCGGTCGCACGACCTTGCTCTCGTTAAGCAGCACGCGCGCTCTCGTCAAGATTTCATTGACGCTGATCGCTGTCATGCAGCGATGATCGATAGGGCAATCGCGCAGCATACACGGCGCGCAGTCCGGCGGTCGGCGAACGATCTCAGCCGACGGCGAGAACGGGCGCGTCGTGAGTGGATTTGTGGGACCAAAGATGACGAGCGTCGGACGTTCAAGCGCCGCCGCGATATGCGCCGGGCCGGTGTCGTTGGTGATTAACAGATCGGCGACACTCAGCACGGCGACGGTCTCCGCCAAACTCGTATCTCCCGTCAACACAACCGGGCGATGTCGCATCTGTTGAATTACTTCCTTAGTCACGTCCAACTCTTCGCGCGCGCCGATCAGCACAACGTTTGCGCCTGTTTCTTCAATCAATTGATCCGCGAGCGCGGCGTAACGCTCCGCTGGCCAACGCTTCGCGCGGCTGTTCGTCGAGCCGGGGCAGATGGCAATTACCGGACGCTCCAGATCGACACCGCGAGCGAGCAACATCCTCTCCGCTGCTGCACGACGCGCCGGCGAAACACGTATTTGAAATTGCGGCTCGCGCGCTTCAAGCGTCGAAGTCCCATGCAACAGCCGTTCAAGCTCTGAAGCAATCCGGCGATAGTAAAAAACTTCGTGCCGCTCATTGCGCCACGATGGGACGTTGAATGAATGCGTCAACAATCGGCGGCGATGCTGTGTCGTGTAGCCCACGCGCAGAGGCACGCGCGCGAGCGCGGCGACGAGCGCGGGCGGAAAAGAGTTTGGCAGCAACACGGCCAGATCGAAACGCCGCGCACGCCACTCGCGGACTTGACGAAGCAGAGAACGCGCCGCGCCCGTCTCCTCATTGACGATCAGCAAGTCGTCGATAAAATCCGCGCCAGCAAAAATACCCTCCGCCCACCGGCGCGTCACGAGCGTGATATGCGCGTCCGGCAACAAGCAACGCAGATCGCGCAACGCCGGCACAGTCATCACCGCGTCGCCGACCCAATTGACGCCGCGCACGGCGACGCGCTCGATCTGTCTTGCTGAAAAAGAATCTCGCGTCACAGCAAACTCTTCAATCCATCTTCGACGCCGATCTCTGGCCGCCAGCCTAATTCATCTTTCACGAGCGACAGATCGGAAATGTAATTCATCGGCACAGGAGCCGGGACGCGCGCCGTCTCGTCGATGTTTGGCGTCAGTTCGATCAAACGCCCGACCCGCTCGACGATCTCGCGCACAGAGACGGCGTTCTCGCGCCCGCCGCCGAGATTATACAGCCCGCGCGCGATGTTTGAATCGATGAAAGCCCGGCACGCCCGCGAAAAATCATCGACGTGCAAAAGATCGCGTACCGGGTAGCCTGCGCCCGGCAGCTTGATCGGCCAGCCGCGCTTGACCGCCTCGACGTAGTGCGTGACGAAGCCCGGTTCGTTGCCCTCTGAAGGGCGCGCATAGGTCGCCGACAGACGAAAGATGCACGCGCGAAAATTGCGCGCCGCCGCGTAATAATCGACATACCGCTCGCCGATCAATTTAGACCATTCGAGCGCCGACTGGCCGCAGTAATCGGTCTGGCAACTCTCCGGCGTTTCCGTATAACCGTCGGCGAAAGAGCCATAGACATCTTTCGTCGAAGCGTAGATAAAGACCGCGCCCTCGCGCACGTGCCGCAGCACATTGGCCGTTCCTTCGGCGTTGGTCTTGAAACAAGCGTCGGCGGCTTCGGGACTCTTATCGAGATGCGCCGCGAGGTGAATCACCACATCGTAATCGGCGACGCGCCCGACCGCGAAAGGATCGCAAATGTCCAGATTCGACCGCCGCGAAAAATCGTCGGCCCCGAAGAACCGCCGCATGTGCGTGCCGAGATAGCCGCTACCACCCGTTACGAGTAATTTCAAGTTTCACATTTCGGGTTTCGCGTTTCGGGTTTCGCGTTTCGAGTTAAAGGCAGATGTCTTCAACTCGAAACGCGAAACCCGAAACGCGAAACCCGAAATGTGAAACTTGAAATTACTCGTAACGGGTGGTAGCGGCTATCTTGGCACGCACATGCGGCGGTTCTTCGGGGCCGACGATTTTTCGCGGCGGTCGAATCTGGACGTTTGCGATCCTTTCGCGGTCGGGCGCATCGCCGATTACGACATGGTGATTCATCTCGCGGCGCATCTCGACAAAAGTCCTGAAGCTGCCGACGCTTGTTTCAAGACCAATGCCGAAGGAACGGCCAACGTGCTGCGGCACGTGCGCGAGGGCGCGGTCTTTATCTATGCTTCGACGAAGGATGTCTATGGCTCTTTCGCCGACGGTTATACGGAAACGCCGGAGAGTTGCCGGACGGATTACTGCGGTCAGTCGGCGCTCGAATGGTCTAAATTGATTGGCGAGCGATATGTCGATTATTACGCGGCGGCGCGCAATTTTCGCGCGGGCATCTTTCGTCTGTCGGCGACCTATGCGCGCCCTTCCGCAGGCAACGAGATGGGCTTCGTCACGCATTATGTCGAAGCGGTCAAGCGCGGCTGGCCGATCAAGTTGCCGGGCGCAGGCTACCCGGTGCGCGATCTTTTGCACGTCGATGATTTTTCGCGGGCGTGTCGGGCTTTCATCGATTCAAACATCGAGCGTGGGCTGTATAATCTCGGCGGCGGGCGCGAGAATGCCGTCTCCGTGCGCGAGATCGTCGAGCGGGTCGGGCGTTTGATCGAGCTGACGCCGAACATCGACGAAACGGCGTGCGTCCCGGCTCCCGTACCGATGAATTACATTTCCGATCTATCGCTCGTGAAAAATGAATTGGGCTGGCGGCCAGAGATCGGCGTCGAAGATGGATTGAAGAGTTTGCTGTGACGCGAGATTCTTTTTCAGCAAGACAGATCGAGCGCGTCGCCGTGCGCGGCGTCAATTGGGTCGGCGACGCGGTGA
>JALZKK010000021.1 GCA_030859285.1 Acidobacteriota bacterium
ATCGCTTTCTTCATGTTGGCTGCCGGTTCCGGCGCGCAAGTCATCTGCACCAGCCCCACGGTGACGCTGTCCGACGATTTCTTTTTCGGCATGGCCGCGAGTATAGCAAAACGAGGGGTGAGTCTCACGCTGGAGGCGCAGAGGCGCAAAGTGAACAGCGATCTTCTTTGCGCCTTTGCGGCTTTGCGTGAGCTTCTTTCTCCCTGAAATGAGACTCATTATGTAATTCGCGCAAAATGATCGATAATCCTGAGCCGCGCCACAGTTAGGCCGAGACAGTCCGCGCGGCGCGTAAACTCTCCCGCAAAGCGAGTGGTGAAATGACGACTAGAATCAGACCCGACATCCGCACGATCACACGCATGGTTCCGCCGAGCGGCAATCTGGTGCAGGGGCAATCCGAGTTGATAATTGCTCCGCAACTCGCCCGCGCCGCCGCAGAAGTGATCGCTGCGAGCCAGAATCACTACAGCCCCGCCGAGGGCGCGGGCGAGTTGCGCCGCGCGGTGGCCGAGAAGATCAACTTGCTCAACGGCGTCGAGATCGATCCTGAATCCAAGCCGCTCGAACTGCTGATCACACCGGGCGCGACCGGCGGATTGATCGCGATAGCGAAGACTTATCTTGCAGGCGCATCCGCGCTCGTCTTCGAGCCTTATTACCCGTACCACCGGCGCATCATCGAAGAATTGGGCGGCACGACTGAAGTTTTCACCCTCAGCGCCGAGACGTTGCAATTCGACAAGGAAGAACTGCGCGCGCGTTGCCGCGAGTTAAAAGACCGGCGAGAGTTTCCCTTGCGCGCGATCATCGCTTGCACGCCGGTCAACCCGACGGGCAAAGTTTTTACGCGCGAGGAACTGCAAGCCATTGCCGAGATTTGCCAAGAGCTTGAGCTACTCTGCATCGCCGATGAAGTCTATGAGCATTACGTCGTCGGGCCGCACGCGCATTTGTCGATGGCGTCGTTGCCCGGCATGTGGGAACGGACGATCACGGTCAACTCGTTCTCGAAATCTTGGAACATCTCCGGCTGGCGTTTGGGCTACGCCTACGGCTATCACAAACTAATCGCGCCGCTCAACAACGCGAATAATGTTTTCTACGTCTGCTCGCCGACGCCGCTGCAAAAGGCTTTGGCGCAAGTCTTGATGGCCGACCCGCATTACTACGCCGGGTTGCGCGAGAAATTCGTCGGCAAGCGGCGGCGCGTAGTGGACGCGCTCGCGCCCGTCGGCTTTCAAATTTACGATTCCGGCTCGGCCTTCTACATCTGGGCGCGCATCCCCGAAAGATTCACGGATGCGATGCAACTCAACGAACTGCTGATCGTGCGCGCAGGCGTCGCGGCTGTGCCGGGCAGCGCGTTCACGGATTGCGACAAGTGGGACGCCTACATGCGCCTCTGCATCGCGCGCGAAGACGACGTGTTGCAAAACGCGCTCGGCAAGTTGACCGAGGCGTTAGCCGGCGGGCTGATCGACTAATCGAGTTTTCACCAGAGAGGGTTTAACCGCCAAGAGCGCGAAGGGGAAAGGCAACATGCTCTTCGAGTTCTGTGCGGTTTTCCTTTGCGCCTTTTGCGGTTTATCTTTTGTCACAGATGAGAAAGCTAACTGAACTACAATTCGACAACACGTATGCGCGGCTGCCCGAAGCCTTTCACACGAGAGTCTTGCCGACGCCACTCAAGAGAGAGCCGTACCTCGTGAGCTTCAATGCGGCGGCTGCCGAACTGATCGATCTCGATCCAACTGAGGCCGCGCGGCCAGAGTTCATCGAATACTTCAGCGGCGCGAAAACCTTGCCGGGCGCGGAGCCTCTGGCAATGCTGTACGCCGGTCATCAATTCGGACAGTACGTGCCGCAACTCGGCGACGGGCGCGCGATTCTGCTCGGCGAAGTCCGCAACCGGAGCGGCGAGCAGTGGGACGTGCAGTTGAAGGGAGCGGGACCAACCGCTTTCTCACGCGGCTTCGACGGGCGCGCGGTGCTGCGCTCGACGATCCGCGAGTATTTGTGCAGTGAGGCGCTGCACCATCTCGGCATTCCGACAACGCGCGCCCTGTGCGTCGTCGGCAGCGACGACGCGGTGCGGCGCGAGAGAATTGAGACGGCGGCGGTCCTCACACGCCTCTCGCCGAGCCATGTTCGCTTCGGCACTTTTGAAGTTTTTCACTATCGCCGGCAACCCGAGCGCGTGCGGCAACTCGCCGATTATGTGATCGCGCAACATTACCCGGAGCTTGAAGAAACGGAGGAGAAGTACGAGGGGTTTCTTCGAGAGATTGTTCGCCGCACCGCGCGCTTGCTCGCGCAGTGGCAGGCTGTCGGCTTCGCGCATGGCGTGATGAACACGGACAATATGTCGATCCTCGGCCTGACCATTGATTACGGCCCGTTCGGTTTCATGGACGATTTCCAAGCCGGTTTTATCTGCAATCATTCCGATCACGGAGGGCGCTACGCCTTCAATCGACAGCCCGCCGTCGGCCTCTGGAATCTGAGTTGTCTCGCCGAGACTTTGTTGAATTTAATCACGCGCGAGGGAGCCGTCGCCGCGCTCGACACTTATCAACCATTATTCGCAGAAACTTACGGCGCGCTGATGCGTGAGAAACTCGGCCTGCGCGAGTCGTTGCCCGAAGACGCGGAACTCGTCTTGAGCCTGCTCGAAATTTTAGAGGCGAGCGGCGTCGATTACACGCTGTTCTTTCGCCGGCTCGGTAAATTTAAGGCTGAGACTAGAGAATCAAGCGAACTCTTGCGTGACATGTTTATCGATCCGTCGAGCTTTGATCATTGGGCATCGGGCTACCGCGCACGTTTGCAGAAAGAAGCGAGCATTGACGAAGAGCGGCAGGCGCAGATGAATCGCGTCAATCCGAAATTCGTGCTGCGAAATTACCTCGCGCAAGCGGCGATCAAACAAGCTACTGAAGCGCGCGATTATTCTGAGATCGCACGACTGCTCGAACTGCTGCGCCGCCCTTACGATAAACAATCCGGCATGGAGCGATACAGTGAAGCTCCACCGGAATGGGGCAAAAAGATCACCGTCAGTTGCTCTTCATAATGCGTTTTATTGAACATGCTGGCAGTGCGTTATAGCCGCAATCACTGTAAACGGCTCGACGCCGCACACGATACGGTCACACCTGCTCCATCTCGTGCAATAGCGTTCCGCACCCTCAATTAAACAGCTTATTTTTCGGGCTTCATCCACGCGTTGATTTGGCACAGGGCTTGTAATCAAAAACGTGCCGCGACGGTCTCCTTATTCTTTGCCCGTTACCGGCACGATTTCAAAGGGTCGAAGAGGTGCGAAATGAAGAGAACAGTCAATCAATTTAGCCGGTCAGTGCGCGTCGCGTCGCTGGCGATGTTTTGTGTGCTGGCTGTTAGTGCAAGCGCGTCGGCGCAGAGCCGCCGGACAGTTGAAGGCTTCGGCAAGAATCTGGTGGACATCAAGCTCGGCGAAGTGACACTCGAAGCCATTGACTTCCGTCATCAAACTGCGCGTTTGAACGTCGGCATGGACATCTCGACGCCCATCGGGGCGCGGTTGAAGGATTTCGATTATCGCTTGCGCCTCTTCGAGCAGGAGTTGATTGAAGGCCAGCACGACGGCACGTTGAAGCTCGGCGGGCGGCGCGGTTCGCGTCTTAATTTGCCGGTCGTTGTCAACTTACGTTCGATCCCCGGCGTGGTCTGGCAAGCGTTCAGCAATCGCGGGCAAGTGCGCTACGATCTCGACGCCGGCTTCACGCTGCCGCTCTTCGTCTTCGAGCAACGCTTTGATCGCAGCTTCAGCGGCGAAGTTCCCTTAAAGTCGGTGGTGGACGCCGCCTCGATCCTGCGCGCGCGCCGCATCAGTGACGGCGGCGACAGTAATCGTTGGGGAGACATCTTGCCGCGCATCTGGTAATCGGCGTGTATTAGAGCTTTCTCTGAGTTGCAGCTTTCTATTAAGTTACCAAGTGCGAAGGGCGCGCGCGTCTCATGTGAGACCCGCGCGCCCTTCGTTTGATACGAACCCGACGCTTATTGTTCCGCCAACTTGAGTGAGGCCGCGCCCAGCACGCGGCGGTTGTCGCGCTCCTGCACGAAGACGACAGCGCGTAGGTTCCTTCGCTTCCAGCCATCAGCAAGCATTGACTCAATTCGGATGATGGACGTTAAGCCGGGCTGCGCGTTGCCAATCACGCTCAACTGGCGGACGACGCCGGCATGTCGCAGAGTGCGCCCGGCATTCTCGCCGCGCGGGACGCTCGTGCTGAGATTGTTCTCTGTGATCGCGAGCAGTACTTCCGCCACATCCCCGGCGCTCACTTGAGGAAGATTTTCAACGGAAATCTTGAGCGGCACGACTGCGGCTTTCCGGTCAGTGCTGGCGGCGGCGCGTGTGATCTTGATAGTAGCTTTCGGAGACTTGGCCGCGTTAATGAGTGCTTCGCGCGCTTTCGTCCCGTTGCTGCCGGAAAATTCCGCGCGCCCATCAATGATCATTTGTGGCGTATAGACGCCGTCGCGCCCGAAGGCTTCTGCGTAATTGTACTGCCGCCCGCTGAATGCAGCGGACGAGAACGGATCGGCCCAGCCGAGACGGTTCCAGTAATCGACGTGCTGGCCCAGCGCGATGATCTCAATGTCGGGGAATGGCTGATCCTGCTCCAAGCGCGCCAGCACGTCATCTGCCGGCGGGCAACTCGAACAGCCTTCGGACGTGAATAGTTCGACCAGCACTGGAGTTTTCTGTGTCTCACCTGCCATCGCATTCTCCATCTTGTTCATTGCCGCCGCGTCCGTTGTCTGCTGCCGCCGCGCTTGGCTAGCCCTTTGCGCGGCCAGCGCCACCGCGAAAGCTAACAAGGCGGCACAGGCCAAAGTCCACG
>JALZKK010000041.1 GCA_030859285.1 Acidobacteriota bacterium
ACGGAGACGGGAGCGCGCCGGCGATCCCTCCATCGACTGATGTTCGCCATAAGATTCCGCTATAAAAATAAGGAAAGAGTCAAAACTGTGCGAGAGCTTTCTCTGCTCCAAGCACCCCTTCACGAAAGCCCGCGCATTATAGGAAATAAGGAAGGCAAAGGCAAAGAGCGGAGAAAGCAGGGGCAGGAGGCAGGAGGCAGGGGCAGGAGGCAGGAGGCACACGGCGGGAGGCAGGAATGTTAGCGAAGGAGTTCTTTACACTCTCTGTCTTCAATTCTTTAAGAACGATGCCCACGATCTTGAACTGCCTCCTGCTCCTGCCTCTGCCCCTGCCTCCTGCTCCTTCATCTCAGCGGCCAACGCAAGGGGACCAACAGCATGATGATGATAAAGACGGCGACGGTGAGGATCGAGCCGATCTTAACGAAGTCGAAGAAGCGGTAGCGTCCGGGCGTGTAGATGAGAACGCAGGCCGGCTCCAATGGCGTGAGAAACGAGCAGGAAGCGGCGTAAGTGATCGCGACGGCGAAGGTGCGGGGGTTCAAGCCCAACTGCATTGCGGTCTGCACGGCGACGGGCAGGACGACGAGCGCGGCAGCTTGATTCGACATCGGCTGCGTCAGCGCGATGGTCAAGAAAATGAAGCCGCCCATCACGGCCAGTTCGCCGTAGTTGCCGAGAGTGCGGACGAGCAAGTTGGCGAGGTAAATGTCAGCCCCGCTTTTCTCCATCGCGACGCCGAAGCTGATCATGCCGGCAATTAAGACGAGCAGGCGAAAGTCGATCATGCCGTAAATCTCGTTCGGGCGGACGGCGCGCGAGGCCAAGAGAATCAATGCGCCGAGCAGCACTGCCACCGACAGCGGAATGTCGAACGGGTGAATGATCGAGAGGAACAGAAAAACGGCGAAAGCCAAGATCGCCCAGCGCCGCTTGCTCGCGCGCCCGCGCCGCTCCGACACATCTTCGAGCAGCAAGAGACTTCCTTCCGTCGCCAGATGTCCGACGTTGGAACGCTTGCCCTGCACCAGCAGCACATCGCCGAAGCGTAAAGAGACCATGCTCAACTTTGACATCAGCGTAACGCTGTGGCGATTGAGCGCTAACGCTGTCAGCCCGTAACGCTCGCGGAATTTGACGCCCTTCAGCGTGCGCCCGACGAGGTCGCTGCCGCGCAAGACCATCACCTCGAACAACTCGACGCCGCCCGCTTCCAGATCGCGGTCGCTTAATTTGAAGTCGGCTTTAATCTCGATGCCGGCCTCGCTCTTGACGCGCAGGATGTCCTCGATCCGTCCCTCCACCAGCAAGAGGTCGCCGTTCAAGATTTTCTCGTCGGCCTTCGGCGCGATCCGCCCTTGCTTTCCCCGCAAGATGCCGACGACATTGAGATCAAGCGCGTTCGCCAGATTCGCTTCGGCCAGCGTCTGTCCCACCAGTGGCGAACTCGGCAGCACAATCACTTCGGACACGTACTCGCGAATGTGGTACTGCTCGGTCAGAGACTCCGCGCCGCCGCGACCGGGCAGCAGACGCACGCCGATCACAAGCATGTAGAGCATCCCGACGCCGACGATGGCGATCCCGACCGGCGTCAATTCAAACATCGAGAACGGCGCGAAATGTTGTCCGCTCGCGTCGGTGTAGCGCGAGAGTGCGCCGCTGACGGCGAGGTTCGTCGAAGTCCCGATCAGCGTGCAGGTCCCGCCCAAGATCGCGCCGAAGGCGAGCGGCATTAAGAGCTTCGACGGCTGCACGCGCGCCCGCTCCGCGATCCCTAGCACAACGGGGACGAACATCGCCGTCGTCGTCGTGTTCTTCATCACGGAAGCGCACGCCGCCGCGACGAACATGATCAGCACCGTCAGCCGGAACAGATTCCCACCCGAAATCCGGTGCAGCCGCCGCCCCACGACATCGACGACACCCGTCTTCACTAACCCGCCTGTCAAAATAAACAGCCCGGCAATGGTGATGATGATCTCGTTGCCGAATCCGGCGAAGGCTTCGGCTCCCGTCAACGTCCCCGTCAACACGAGCGCGATGACGAGGACGACGGTCACGATGTCAATCGGGATGCGCTCGATCCCGAACAGGACGAGCGCGACGAAAAGCAACACGAGTACGATGGCGATGGAGAGAGTCATCGAAGGCGTCTGTTATACTTTTCCGAAACGCGAAATAAAGTTTGAAGTCTGGAGTCTGAAGTCTGGAGTCAAAAGACGAAAATCGCTTGGCTTTGACTCCAGACTTCAGACTAAACAAAGGGATACTTTCATGAGCAAGCATCGCATTCTCGTCATTGAAGATCAAGAAGACCTTGCGGAATTGTACGACACGACGCTTGAAGGCGCGGGCTATGAAGTGACGAACGCTTACACGGGCGAGGAAGGCGTCGCCGAGTTTCGCGCCAACGGCGCGGACGCCGTGATGCTCGACATGACGTTGCCGGAAATGCACGGCACGCAAGCGTTGGAACAGATTCGCGCCCTCTCGCCAAGCGTCCCCGTCATCGTCGTCACCGGCGACACGTTGGCCGAATCGCGCGCCGTCTGCGACCGCCTCGGCGTCCAAGAGTATCTCTCCAAGCCACCCGATCTCGACGCCCTCTTGCGCGCCATCGAACGCGCCCTCTCCGCGCCCGCCACTGACGAGCAATACATGGTCATCACCGTCCGCCTGCCCGTCAGCATCCTCTCCATTCTCAACGACATCGATCCCAATCTCGAACGCGCGATCACGCGCCTCTGCGAGTCGCAGTCCAATGATGAGTCCAAAGTCCAAAGTTCAAAGTCCAAAGCCTGAAATGCAAGCGCTCAATCCCGAAAATCAATGTGCAAGTCACTGTCTTCGACTTTGGACTTTGGACTTTGGACTTTGGACTTATTGCTCGAAGAGCGGGAGCGTCGCGTCGGAGTGTTGCGCTAGGTATTCGGCGTTGAAGCCCAAGTCGCGGAGGATGGCAGCGAATTTGGGCGCGCCGTGCATGGTGATAATGCGTCGGGCTTGAGACTCGCGGGCGAGGCGCACGAGATCATCAAAGTCCGCATGATCGGAAAACGGCAGGATGAGATCGACGCCTTTGTACATGTAGGGCGCGCTCTTGTGGAGCGCCCAGCCCGTCAGCATGATCACATAACGACGCTCGATGTTCTGGATCATCGGCTGCTTGCGACAGCCCGGCGGCGCGATCAAAACCCGCCCGCGCAAGCGCGTCCGCTCATATTTTTCATACTCGCCGGAAAACTTAACGCCCAATTCACGGTAAATCTCCGTCACATTCCACACCGAACCGTGTAAGCTGACGCGATAACCGCGACGGAGCAATAGTTCCAAAGCCTCTTGGCTCTTGCCCAGAGCGTAAGCCAAGACGACCGGCACGCGGTCGTCCGACAATGCGCGATCCACCGCCGCATAGAGACGATCATTCGTCGCCACATCTGGTGGGAATTTATAAAGCGGATCGCCGAAGGTCGATTCCATTACGAGCGTCTCGCACGGCACGACGACCGCTTGCTCCGCCGTCACATTCGGGCGCAGCTTAATGTCGCCCGTATAGACCAGACGCTCGCCGTCGGCTTCGATCAAGATTTGCGCTGATCCCAAGCAATGCCCCGCCGGATAAAACGTTAAAGCATAACGTCCATAATCGCGCCGCTCGCCATAAACTTGCGTCGTCACTTCTGCCTCGCCGCAGCGATGACGAAAGAGCCGCGCCGTCTCCGGCGTCGCGATGATCGATTGATGCTCTGCGATATGATCCGAATGCGCGTGCGAGATCACACACCGCTCGCGTGGCCCCTCCGCATCGAGCCACACATCCAGATCGGGCAGATACAATCCTTCACGATATTCGACTCGCAACGATGCTGCTCTCCAAAGAGAAGAAGTGATGAATGATGAGTGCGGAAGACGTAATGAAAACAGAAGACTTGTCTTCCACTCATCATTCCGCACATATCGTTTCTTGATCTGTCTTCGGGAGATTGACCGCGTGTATTATATCACGCGATTGATACGCCCTTGCTCGCAGGCACAAGCGGAGGAGAACAGATTGGGAGAGAGAGAGCAGCTTGCTTTTCAAGAAGAGCGACCGCGCCGGCGTTTGTTGCGACGGCTCGCTGCGCGGCGTTTGTGGCGGGCGGAGGTACGTTATGCGGGCGCGCTCGCGGCGTTTGCGGCGCTGGCGATTCTGGCGCGGCTCAACGCTTATTTTTGGTGGGATGTCGCCGTCGCCCAAGCCATTCAAAACGTGCCGGGCTTGCTCGGCTTGATGCGTCTCGTCTCGACCATCGGTTACGGTTGGAAACCTTTCGCGTTGACGGGCGTGACGGCGTTCATCTTTCTTATTTACCGGCGGCGCAGCGAAGCCGCCGGCCTCGTCTTCAGCGCGGCGGGCAGCACCCTCGTCAACCATTTTCTGAAACTCTTGATCGCGCGTCCGCGCCCTTCGGTAGAATTCGTCGCCATCTTCCGCCCGCTCAAGTCGCAGAGCTTTCCTTCCGGTCACGTGACGTTTTATGTCTGCTTCTTCGGCTTCTTGTTCTTCGTCGCTTACGCCATTCTGCCCAAAGGCGCTTGGACGCGCCGCGCGGCGCTCATGTTGACGGCGCTGCCCGTCCTGCTCGTCGGCCTCTCGCGCATCTATCTCGGCGCGCACTGGCCCAGCGACACGCTCGGCGCATACTTAGTCTCCGGCCTCTGGCTCGGCCTCTCCCTGCACCTCTACCGGCGCTGGAAAGAACGCTCGACGCTGCATGCAGAAGAAATTATGAAGGAGAAATGATGAATGATGAACAGCATGACGAAGCTCCATGATATTCATCATTCATCATTTCTCCTTCGTGGCTCAGTCACGCTCGTTGCAGTCCAGCGGTTGCGCCGGCCCATGCTTCGCGGATGTGGATGAGGATTGATTTCGTCGGACGCTCGGGGAGCGAACGCTCGCAAATGCGCGCTAAGAGGACGCGCACCGGCACGCGGCAATCGTTAAATTCGCAGATGAAGCTGAGGCAGTCGGCTTGCGTCGGCCCTTTCGTGAAGGTGTCGATCAGTTGGCGAAAATCCTCGACGTTGTTGAAGGGAGCGACTTCAGAGAAAAAGTTTTGGCCGTTAATGTCGGGACGCACGCCGCTCTTATCCAGCCGCGAATAAAGGACAGTTCCCGCTTTATCCAGTTCGATCAAGCCAAGCAGCAAATGAGGCGCGTTGGTATCGTTCACAGATCGCTCCCTTCATAGACGGGCGGATTGTCTTTGACGAGTGCGAGCGGCCCGCGCCAGTTGAGATGTTTTTGGATGACGCGCTCAAGGACGCGCAGCTCGATGGGCTTGACGAGATATTCGTCACACCCGGCGGCCAACGCCGCTGCACGATGGGCGGGATGGGCATGGCCGGATATGAAGATAATGGGTACGCGGCACAACTCTGCGCGTTCGCGGATACCGCGCATGGCGGCCATCCCATCCATGCGCGGCAGGCCGCTGTCCATCAAAATTAAATCAGGCCGGAGCGCTTCGGCTTGCCGCACTCCATCTTCGCCGTCGTGCGCTTCGGCGACGCGCAGGCCGCGCATCTCCAGCAGCGTGCGAAATAAAAAACAGGTGTCTTCGTGGTCTTCGACGACGAGGACGAGCGGCGGGCGGGCGGAGAACAAACGCTCGGCGCGGACGCCGGACAAATCGAGTGTGGATGTTCGAGGCAGATTAGGCATCAGCAGAAAGCGTGCGGCGATACGAATGCCGAAACGAGCAATCCGCACATCGCTCGTGCGAGAAAAATTTTCGTGGAGAAGAATAAAGGGTGAGATTGAATCAACGCTCACCCCCATTCTTTTCCCCTTGTGACCTTCCCCTTGCTCGTTCTTGTGTTCCGCACACAACGGAACATTTCGCCACAGACACGCCTCTTCTGCGAGAGACAACTGCCAATGGATGCGGCTAGTGTGCGGCTTTATCCCACGCGGCGGGCTGCCGGGACAATTAGGAAGATGAGAAAAAGGAGTAAGGACTTTCCCTTAAAGCAGCGGGCAGGGGCAGGAGGCGGGAGGCAGGAGCAAGGGGCAGGAGGCAGTTAGTGGTAAGCGGTTGGTTCAAGTCAACTTTCTATTCCCTCATCGAATAACTGACGCTCACTGCTTCCTGCCTCCTGCCCCTGCCTCCTGC
>JALZKK010000052.1 GCA_030859285.1 Acidobacteriota bacterium
AACGATTTGCGGTCTGGCCCAGTTGAGATTGCGTCCGATGAGCAGTTCTGTCATCTCGGCGTGATGAGTGTTTTTCATCGCCACCAGTTCGGTGTCGAAGCCGTATTTTTTTGCCAACCCGCGCACGCCGTCCGCGTTGTCGTAAGTCATTAAGAGATCGCCGGCGACTTCACAGCTCACTCTGAAAAGTTCTTCATGGTTAAGGTTTGAATGTGCATATAGTCGGCGTCCGGCTCGCTTGCCTCCGGCAGTGTACGGCGGGTCGATGAAGAAAGCGGCGTCGCGCTTGTCTGCGTTCCGTCGCAGGACTTCGAGTCCGTCGCCCTCGACGAACGTGATGCGCTCTTGGATCGCTGCGATGTCGAGGATGCGGCGCTTCAGCGTTTCAGGATACCAGCGCGACAGTATGCCTTTGCCGTTCTCCCCATGTTTCAATGGAGCGCTTCCCGGCGCGAGAATGCCGCCGCGATAAGTGCGGTTTTTCAGAATTATTTGAAAAGCTCTCTCTTTCACAGAGCGCGGTTCGTGCCGCAGCGCTTGAGCAAGCGATTCGGGAGTTAGCTCGAAGCTCGCGATTCTATTTGCGAGCCACTCCCCTTCATCCCCGATGATGGTTTTCCAGACGGCGGCAACTTGCCCGTCAAGCTCTCGTGACGTGAGCTGCCAGATTTTCAGCCGCGACTGTCAAACCGACGATGCCGCCACCGGCGAACGGCTCAATAAATTCTGCCGGCCTCTGCTTGAGCCACTGTCGGATACGCGGCACGAGCCACGTCTTGCCGCCCGGATAGCGGAACGGGCTGCGCTGCGGCACGGCGGCGACGTTGACGACTTGCGCCAAATCGAATAGTGAGTTTTGTTCGGCACAAGGATTTTCCATCGAAGGATATTGAAGATAAGCTCAGGGAACGGAGAAGCCGTACCCTGAGCTTATTGCACCCGGCACGACTCGAACGTGCGACCTGCGGATTCGAAGTCCGACGCTCTATCCAACTGAGCTACGGGTGCGCGCCGCGAAGCATAGCATAAGAAATTATTTGTGTTCATCCGTCGCCGCGCCGGTCGGGTTTTATTTGACGAGGCCGGATTGGAATTCGCGGCGGATGAAGCGGACGAGGTCGCGGATTTGCTCTGGCGTCAGACGTTTTTTGAAGGCGGGCATTCCGTCGCCGCCGTTGGCGATTTGTTCAGCGAACTCTGCGTCTGACTCCTTCAAAGCAGTACCGGTTTTGAAGCTGGGGACTTTCAACGTGCCGCCTTCGTCCAACTCGACCGCCCCGCCCTCGCCGTTTTGTTGGTGGCAATTCGCGCAAGTGGCGCTGAAGATCGTGCGCGCGCCGGCAAGTTCGTCGAGCGTGTCGTTGGGCGTGGCAGCAGCCGGAATCGCATTCGTGGACGGCGGCGTGTTCGTGCGGGCCGTTTCGTTGGTGTTAGTCGGATCGGCGGTACAGGCGTTGGCGAAGAGAACGGCGGCGCAAATCGTGAGCGCGAGCTTGAGACGGGTCATGAAAATTTGGCTCTCCAAAAGTGTTTGAGGTGGCTGCTATTGTGCTGACGAGAACGGGCGCGAGTATAAATGAAGCGTGCGCCGTCGGGGAAGGGTGCGAAGGGAAAGCGCGTCGTCTGTTTCAGTCGTATTGAAAATCGTCGCGTAGCCGTTTGCAATCTGCCGCGCGACACAGCACAATAATCGCGCCGCTAAGGATGAACATATTGTATCTGATCTCGCCGCAGATCGAATTGAGAGACCATCGTCTGAGAACACGGGTAAGGAAGTCAGATTTATGAGCACAGACAAAGTGTTGCCGAATTCGGGAGGCCGCGCCTCGCTGCGTCTGGCCGACCGCGAAGGAAATCAAGAGGAGCAAGAACAGCCGAAGTCGGCGCTCCCACGCCAGTTCGTCACCTTCAGTTTCTATCGCGTGCGCCCTGAATGGCGGCTCTTGCCGGAAGCCGAGCGCGAAGCGGGCAAGCGCGAATTTCTCGAAGCGCTGGACGGCTATCGCGGGCAGTTGTTGATCCACACTTATTCGATCACCGGACTTCGCAGCAACGCCGACTTGATGCTCTGGCGCATCGGCTACACGCTCGATCCGTTTCAAGAGATGACGGCGCGGCTCAATCGCACGGGTCTCGGTCGTTACCTCGAAGCTACGCAGTCGTTTCTCTCGATGACCAAGCGCTCGATGTACATCGACAAAGACAACCCGGAGCATGTCGAAGACCGCCTGCACATCATCCCCGGCAAGTCGAATTATTTGTTCGTCTATCCCTTCGTCAAAACGCGCGAATGGTACGCGCGGCCCGTCGAAGAGCGGCAGACGATGATGGACGAGCATATCCGCATCGGCTCGAAGTACCGCTCGGTCAAGCTGCACACGACCTATTCGTTCGGCCTCGACGATCAAGAATTCGTCGTCGCCTTCGAGACCGACGAGCCGGCGGATTTCCTCGATCTCGTCCAAGAATTGCGCGAGACTAAGGCGAGCAGCTTCACCTTGCGCGACACGCCGATGTACACCTGCCGCCAACGCCCGGCAGCCGAATGCCTCGACGCGCTCGGCTAGACAGAAAAGTAAATCGTCAATCGTCAATCGTGAATAGCCAGAGACAGCTTTTCGCTATTCACGATTCACTATTCACGAGACATGAAGATCGCGCGCAAATATCTGATCAGTGGCGAAGTGCAAGGCGTCGGCTACCGCTTTTTCGCGCAGCGCGCCGCCGCCACGCATCAGATCGCCGGCTACGTCCGCAATCTGCAAGATGGCCGCGTCGAAGTCCACGCCGAGGGGACGCTCGAAAGCGTCGAAGGCTTCAAACATGATCTCGCCGCTGGCCCCGGCTTCGGCCACGTCGAACAAGTCGAAGAAATCAACCTCGAACCCACAAGCTCTTACAATTCATTTCGGATAGAAAGGTAGTCAGTTTTCAGTTTTCAGCAGGCCGGTAAAACTTGCGTCGCTGAAAACTGAAAACTGAAAACTGTCGATGGACGAACTCAAGAAACTGATCCGCGAAGTGCCGGACTTTCCGAAGCCGGGCATCAATTTTTACGACATCACGACGCTGTTGAAGCATCCAGACGGTCTGCGCCAAACGGTGGACGCGCTGGCAGCGGCGTTTGAGGGTGAGCAGGTGGACACCGTGATCGGCATCGAAGCGCGCGGATTTATTTTCGCGCCCGCGCTGGCTTACCACTTGGGCGCGGGCTTCGTTCCCGTGCGAAAACCGAAGAAGCTGCCCGCCGCGTGCGCTTCGATCTCTTACGATCTGGAATACGGCCAAGACACTTTAGAGATTCACCGCGACGCCATCGGCAAGAGTCATCGCGTGATCATCGCCGACGATCTTTTAGCGACGGGCGGGACGGCTAAAGCCGTCGTTAATCTCGTCGAGCAATTGGGCGGCGAAGTGGCCGGGTTGGTCTTCGTCGTTGAGTTGGAGTTTTTGTCCGGCAGGAAAAAGCTCGATGGTTACGACGTGCGGTCACTGATTAAGTACCAATCTTAGAGGCACTGGACTCCGCACAAAGGCATCTGTTAATTTCATGCATATGCTCCCGTAGCTCAGTGGATAGAGCACCTGCCTCCTAAGCAGGGGGCCGCAGGTTCAAGTCCTGCCGGGGGCATTGTCATTCTATCTCGCCCAGAAAACATATCTTTCGCTGATTGTTCACAACTCGCATTGCTGAAAACCGCCGGAGGAGAAATAGAGTGGCTGAAGCATTCACCGACATCAGCGCGTTGACCGTCTTTTTAATCATCGCGGCGCTCGGCTTCGTCTTTCTCGTCGTGTCACTCGTGTTCGGCGAGGTGTTCGATTCTTTCGACTTCGACCATGACATCGGGGGCGGGGCAGACGCTCATCCGTTCGTTGATTCGCGCGTCATCAGCGTCTTTTTAACTGCGTTCGGCGGCTTCGGAGCCATCGGCGTGCAACTCGGTTGGAGCGCGCTCGCCAGTTCGCTGCTCGGCTTGGCGGGCGGCGTGATGCTCGGCGGGATCGTCTCTCTGTTCGCGCGCTTTCTGTACAAGCAACAAGCGTCAAGTTCCGTCAGCGCCGTGCAGCTCGTCGGGCGCACGGCGCAGGTCACGGTGAAGATTCCGCTCGACGGCATCGGCCAGATTAGTTGTCGCATCGGCGAAGAGCGCGTTGAGAAACTCGCGCGCGCACGCGACGGCGAAGAGATCAAAGCGGGCGCGCTCGTTCGCATTGAAGAGATTGCAGGCGATTCCGTCCTCGTCACCCGTGATGGAGACATGACGGTCGCGACCGCGCCGCGCATCTCCTGAACATTCGCGTCTTTTCTTCTCTGAGGTCAAACACCATGGACATCAACACACTGCTTATTCCGGTCACCATTCTCGTCGTCGTGCTGGCGGTCTTGATTGCGCTGTGGCTGCTTTCGCGCAACTACATCAAAGTTCCGCCGAACCTCGCCGCCGTGATTTCGGGACGCTCGCGCAAATTGGCGGACGGCACAAAGGTCGGCTACCGGCTGGTGCGCGGCGGCGCGACGCTGATCTTGCCGTTTCTCGAAAAAGTTGATTACCTCAGTTTGAACGTCTTGACCGTGCCGCTCGCCACGACGCGCGCGTACACCGGACAGGGCGTGCCGGTCTCGGTCAAAGCCGTCGCTAATGTGAAGATCAAAGGCGATGACGAAAGCCTGCGCGCGGCGGCGGAGCGTTTCTTAGGAATGCGCCCCGAAGAGTTTCATCAACTCGTCTTTCAAACGCTCGAAGGCCACTTGCGCGCGATTTTGGGAACGCTGACGGTCGAAGAGATTAACAACGACCGCCTTAGCTTCGCGCAGAAATTGACGACCGAAGCGGCGGGCGATCTTGAGAAGATGGGCATCGGCCTTGACGCTTTGACCATTCAAGAGATCAGCGACGAGGAGGGCTATCTCGATGCGCTCGGCAAACGGCGCACGGCTGAGGTGCAACGCGATGCAGAGATCGGCAAAGCCGAAGCGTTGCGCGACTCGAAGATCAAAGCCTCGCTCGCGATGCAAGAAGGCGAGAAAGTGCGACTCGAATCTGAAGCCTCTATCGCCATGTCCACGCGCGAAGCGCAAGTGAGAAAGGCGCAGTACGAGGCCGAGATTCAAAAGGAACAAGCGACCGCGCGCCAAGCCGGGCCGCTCTCGGAGGCGAAAGCCCGTCAAGAGGTCACTGTCGAAGAGGTGCGAATTGAAAAGGTTCGCACGCAAGAACAGATCGCCGTCCAAGAACAGGAAGTGCTTCGTAAAGAGAAAGAACTCGAAGCGACTGTGGTTAAAAAAGCCGAAGCCGACCGCCGCGCCGCAGTGTTGCGCGCGCAGGGCGAGCAGGAAGCGGCAGTCCTCGCCGCCGAAGGCCGCAAGCAAGCGGTGATCGCGACCGCCGAAGCCGAAAGCGAAAAACTGCAACGTGAAGGCGCGGGCCGCGCTTCGGCCATTGAAGCCGAAGGCCGCGCCGAAGCTGAACGCATTCGCTCGCTCGGTTTGGCCGAAGCCGAGAAGATCGAAGCGCAAGGACTCGCGCGAGCGAAAGCGACCGAAGCGCAAGGCTTGGCCGAAGCCGCCGCGATCAAAGAGAAAGCGGCAGCGTGGCGCGAGTTCAACGACGCCGCACGCTTGCAAACGATTCTCGAAAAACTGCCGAGCATCATCGAAGCGACCGCGCCCGCGCTCGAAGCCATCGCGCGTCCGCTCGGCAACATCGATAAAGTGGTGATGATCGATCACGGCGGCGAGGGAAACAAGCACGGCGCGAGCGGCATCAACCGCTTCGCGCAGACCGGGCCGACCATGATCTTCACGCTCTTGCAACAACTGCAAGCGCTCGGCTTGAACCTGCCGGAAATCATGGCGCAACTCGGAGTCAAGGCCAACGGCAGCGAAGAATTAACGCCGGCGCAAACTCCAACGGCCATCACCACAACCGCCACGACGCTAACGGCGGACGGCGACAATCGTCAAGAAGCTCAGGAGTGACGGGCGCTGCCAGATTCGGGACGCTCTTGTTGCACAACTTGTTTTCTAAAGTTGAAGACGTGAAGCGTTTTGACTCCAGACTTTTTTCTTGTCTCATTCATGCCCACGCGAGTAGAATCCGCGCACACTTCAATTGAGACCTGTTGCGAACAAAGGGAGTTGAGATATGCCCACAATAGTTGAAACAGTTTACTTCCCGGAGCGCGCGACTTCAATAGCGCGACCGTTATTCACGGCGTTGGTCCCCGCCGGTTCGCCCGTCCCGCTTGCCGATTACATCGAAGGGCGGCTCGACCTCAACCGTCATCTGATTAAGCATCCAACGGCGACTTTCTTCGTGCGCGTTGCGGGCGATTCGATGCTCGGAGCCGGGATTCATCCGGGCGACATACTCGTGGTGGACCGCGCGCTCGAAGCGCAAGACAGGCAGATCGTGATCGCCGTTGTTGATGGCGAGTTGACGGTCAAGCGGCTCTCGCGGCAGCCCGGCGGCAGGATGTTGTTGCTGCCCGACAACGACGCTTACCAGCCTTTAGAGATTCAATCCGGGATGGAGTTTGAAGTGTGGGGCGTCGTTATCGCCGTCGTGCATCACTTGTGAGGCTTCGGACTGCGAAGGGCTTGTTCACTGATCGTTGGCTCTCTTGAAGTGTGCAACGGTCGCACCCCAGCCGCCGGCTTGCGGCGGAGCGTCGGTGAAGTCAGTAACGAAGGGCGTGCGGGCGAGGATACTTCGTACCATCTCGCGTTGCACGCCTTTGCCTTTGCCGTGAATGAGGCGGACTGAACGGAAGCCCGCGCGGTGAGCTTCTTCGAGATAGGCTACGACAGCGCGCCCCACGTCGCGCGGCGTGACCGTGTGGAGATCGAAAACATCTGTGATCTCAAGTTGAACAGGAATCGGAAAAGGATCAAAAGGATCGATCTCGTCGGCCTCTGCTTCACCTTCCGCCGGCAAGTCGCGCGGTTGAGAATCGTGTGGCGGGCGCGCGGCGAAGAGCTTTTTTAGCCAACTAATTAAACGCATTCGCGGTTCTTTATGGCGGAGAAACGCGCGCGGTAAACTCCCTTGACACTCGCCGCGCGCGCGCCTTACACTCCGGCTCTCTCAAGTCCTAATCAATCTTAAGGTGATGGGTGTCAGATGCTCAACGTCCGCTCACGTGCGGGCAGGATTTGTGCGCTGACATCTAGCATCTCTACAGGCATCTGCCATTTGGAGGAACATCATGGGCAAGCGAAATAAGATCACAGTGGTCGGCGCGGGCAACGTCGGCGCGACCGCCGCGCTGTGGTTGGCGAGTAAAGAGTTGGGCGATGTGGTGTTGGTCGATATTGTCGAGGGCGTGCCGCAGGGCAAAGCTCTGGACATGGCGCAGACCGCGCCGATTGAAAGCTATGATGTGCGGCTGACCGGCGCGAACAGTTACGAAGAGACGAAGGATTCCGACGTGGTGATTATCACTGCCGGGTTGCCCCGCAAGCCGGGCATGAGCCGCGATGATCTGTTGCGGACGAATGCCGACATCGTGTCGAAGGTGGTGGATGAAGTCGTCAGCCGCTCGCCCGAATCGATCTTGATCGTCGTCTCGAACCCGCTCGATGCGATGTGCCAAGTGGCGTTCAAGCGTTCGGGCTTCCCGAAGCATCGCGTGATCGGGATGGCGGGCGTGCTGGATTCGGCGCGGATGCGTTGTTTCTTGGCGGAAGCCCTCGATGTGTCGGTGGAGAACGTGACGGCCTTCGTCCTCGGCGGCCACGGCGACACGATGGTTCCGCTGCCCCGTTATTCGACTTGCGCGGGCATTCCCGTGACGGAATTGCTGCCGGCGGATCAACTCGATGCCATCGTGAAGCGCACAGCCAACGGCGGCGCGGAGATCGTCAGCTTGCTGAAGACCGGCTCGGCCTACTACGCGCCTTCAGCAGCAGCGGTTGAGATGACGGAAGCGATCCTCAAAGACAAGAAAAAAATTCTGCCCTGTGCCGCTTATCTCGAAGGCGAATACGGCGTCAACGGCCTCTACGTCGGCGTCCCCTGCAAACTCGGCGCGCGCGGCCTCGAACAGATCATCGAGATCAACCTCACCACCGAAGAGCGCATCGCCCTGCAAAAGAGCGCGGCGTCCGTGCAAGAGTTGGCGAATGTGTTGGGCGTGTAGGGCGAAGGCGGGAGGGATCGGGTAAAGGCAAAAGTGGAGTGGGGGCGTGTGGCCTTCGTCATCCGCTTTTGCCTTTGTTGTAATTGAAGAGTTGACGGCGTGAGCTTTGACCAGAGAAGAGATGAAGGAGAGCGGCGAATGCGCGCACAGGGCGGGAGTTCGATGACGAGCGAAGGCGGATTATCTCATGTGTTTGAGTCGATCCGGCGCGCCTTTGCGGAGTTCTTAACTATCCCGACCGGCATCATCGTCGGATTTCTGTTGCTGGCCGCCGGCTCATACGCGCTCGACCGTGGAGAAGTCGCCGCGCTCGTGCCTGTCCACGGGTTTTTGAAATCACACGTCTTCGCCGACGCACAAGCTACCGGCGATCTCTTGGGCGCGATTGCCGCCGGCATTATTACCGTCACCTCGATCACGATCTCGCTCTTGCTGCTCGCGGTGCAGCAGGCCGCCGCCGCGATGACCGCCCAAGTGTTCGATCAGTATCTCCGCCGCCGCACCAATCAAATCTACTTCGGTTTCTTCGTCGGGCTGGCGCTCTACTCGCTCATCACGTTGGCGACAGTGAACGATCCTTTCAACCCGGTCTTCGGCGGCACACTGGCAGTGCTGCTCACTATCATCGCGCTGTACCTCTTGATCTTGTTGCTCTACACGACGATCAATCAGATGCGTCCGGTGGAGATCATCGAAGCGATCCACGATCACATTCTCATCGCGCGCGCGCGCCAGTTGCGCTTCATCAATAAAACCCGACAGTCGTCGCTTTATGAAGGAAGCGTCAGCGTGCCGGTGTCGGCGGAGAAACACGGGTACGTGACGCGGATCGATCTCGACACCATCGACGCCGCGCGCCGGAAAGTGCAAAGCGATTTTGAGATCGTTTTACGAGTGTCGGTCGGATCATTCGTGGGCTTGGGTGACGAGATCGCCGAAGTGAAAGCGCAGACTCAAGCACACTCTGAAGCCATCGGAAAGTGCGTGCAAGACGCCGTGCAACTCGAGCGGCAGCGGGACATCGCCCTCGATCCGGCGTATGGCATCGAGCAACTCGAAATGATCGCTTGGACTTCGATCTCAACCGCGAAATCAAATCCGTCTCCGGGACTGCTGACGATTCGCAGTTTGCGCGACGTGATGGCGCGCTGGTCAAACGACGGAAACGAATTGAGTCGTGAGCCATCATTCCCGGTTGTTTACACTGACAACACCTTCGCGCAGTTGATGGACGCCTTCGAGACTTTCGCGGTCGTCTCTTCAGAGTCGATGCAGCATCAGAATTTCATCGAAGTCGTGGAAACCTTCCGAGTCATGTTCGACCGCTTGTCGCCCGCGCAGCAACAGAGAGCGGAAGACCTGATCCTTCGCAGCCTCTCCGCGCTCGGCGATCATGTCCTGACCGCCGAACTCGACGCGAAGCTCTCCGGCTTAACTCGCACGCTGCAAGCGTCCGGGCGCGCGGAAGTCGCCGCCGCCGTCGCAGCGGCGCAAGCGCAACTCAGCCATTCAATTGGCCGGCTCAATTCTCGCGCGACTCGCGTGGCGGCTGCCGAGTAAAACAAATCGCTCGTGCTGGGAGCGCGGACGCGCGCGCGCCAAGCTCGCCGCAGGCGAGCTAGCCGATTTTCGCTGTCATTCAACGTCGTGTGTTCACGCACCATCTATTCGCGCTCTCGCGTTCAATGCGGACGGGCCGTCTGCGCTCCCAGCACGAGCGGCTCGTTCCTCTGTGCAGTAAACTCAATCGTCATCTGATCTAATACCAAGTTGCATAATAAAATGAGGTTGGGTTTTCCGCTTGTCGCCACATACTCAACAACTTGCAGACTTTCTCAACCTCATTTTTAGAAGCAACTTGGTATAAACTCCGCAGCTATTTGCCAACGGCCATAAAAAAACTTGCCCGGCGAATTTCTTAAAAATTCGTCGGGCAAGGTGTTGTCAGTCTCAAGATTTGAGCGTTTTGTGTGCCGCTCGTTCACTTATTGGCGGGGCCGCACCGTCAGGTAGATGTTGTTGCCGCGACGGTTAATGAGCAATAGCGCCGGACGGTCAATCGAGCCTTCGATTGCAGAGCGCAGTTGCTCGACGGAGCGCACCGGCTGGCGGTTGACTGTGACGATCACATCGCCCTGTTGAAGGCCGGCGGCAGCCGCCGGGCCGTTGCCGTCAATGCCGCGCACGACGAGGCCCTGTGCGTCCTGCGGCAGATTGAGTTGCGCCGCCAACTCAGGCGTCAGCGGCTCGACGCTGATGCCGAGTTTACCGCCGGAGACGCCGTCTTGAGAATTGCCGCGCGCATCGCCCTGCTCGCCTTCGGCGGCGCGTTCGCCAAGCGTGGCGCTGAGTTGTTGCTCGCGTCCATCGCGCAGGGCGGTGAAGGTGACGTTCGTGCCGGGCTGCGTGCCGGCGATGTGATTGCGGAAGCTGTTGCTGTCAACGACTGCCGCGCCGTTGAATTTGGTGATCACGTCACCCTGCTTCAGACCGGCGCGCGCGGCGGCGCTACCGGCTTGGACGGAGTTGACGATCACGCCCTTCGCGTCCTTGAGAGCGAGGCTCTGCGCGATGTCGGAAGTCAGGGGTTGCACGACAACGCCCAAGACGCCGCGACGAACTTTGCCGGTCTTCATCAACTGGTCCATCACGCCGCGCGCCATGTTCGACGGGATCGCGAAGCCGATGCCGATGTTGCCGCCCGACGGCGACAGGATTTGCGAGTTGATGCCGATCAGTTCGCCGTTCATGCTGACGAGCGCGCCGCCGGAGTTG
>JALZKK010000079.1 GCA_030859285.1 Acidobacteriota bacterium
ACACGATTGCCAACACACCACACCCAACCGCGACGCGCAGAGAACTCAAATACTGCAACGGCGAAACAACAAAAGCTACATTCGTCCCACCCCGCCCTTTCCTGACTTCTGGCTTCCGACTTCTGACTTTGGACTTTGGACTTTGGACTTCAATCGCTCCGCCAAGCAAACTCCGCGTCGAATGCCGCGCGAGCGAGCGCAGCGACCACACGACGAAGACGAGCGCGGCTAACACTCCGCCCGCGCCGCCGATGACGAAGGGGACCAATTCCAAATGCAGCGAGAGAGCGCGCGTGCCGACCGCGTCGATCCACCACGTTCGCAAGCCGCGCACGATCAGCCAACCGTAAGCGAGCGCCAGCGCGACACCCAACAAACTGCCGCACACCGCCAGCAACGCACCCTCGCCGACAAACAGCGCGCGAATTTTCCCGGCGGGAAACCCGACAGCTTGCAGTAATCCGATCTCGCGCAAGCGTTGTTCAATACCCAACTTGAAAAATAATCCGGCGAGCAGCAATGCCGAGATGACGAGGAAGAAACTGAAGTACAGAAAGTATTCGCCAAAGTCGGTTGCCCCGCGCGAAGCGGCGAGGCTTTGCGCGCGCACAGGCAGAATTGAGAATCCCGCGCTCTCCGGCGTCAATTGCGCGCGCAAGTTTTGCTCAAACGTCTCGCGCGTCGCTGCGAGCGTTTGCCCGCGCGCCGGATCAATGCGAAGCGAGGTTAGCTTGCCGAAACGCGACGACCAGAGTTGCTGCCCCACTTCTAACGGAATAAAAGCCTTCGGCGTCGTGCGATATTTTTTCCAGTAATCTTCATCCTGCGGGCGGATGCGCTTGAGATCGACGGGGAACGGCGGGTCCCAGTCCGCGAGACTTTCAGATTCGCTGATGCCCGGATAGTCCGGCGTTAGTTCGCGGTCAGCAGCTAGACCCTTGATCGGGATGACGCACGCGATGCGAAACTCAGCCGTGCGCGCGTCGAGCCGCCCTTCATCCATCCACACGTAATAATCGAGCGAGAGGTGATCGCCCAAGCTAACACCGAGATCGCTGGCCGCCCACTCGTTCAAGATGATCGGCGGCAAATGCGCCGTCGCTCTCATGCGTCCGGCTCCCGTCGGCGCGCTCGCGTCGCAGGCAGACATGTGTCCGCGCTCATCGCGCTGCATAAACTCAAGCGTCTTGGCGTCAACGGCGGTCACGAGCGAGTACGGAATCTCGCGCCCGTCGTCAGAGCGGATGCTATTGGCGAGATACGAAAAGATTGGCATCCCGCCGCGCGCCGCACGCACGCTCTCGGCCAGCGTGTCGGAGATGAGCCCGGCTTCACTTTCAATTGACAAGGCTTGTTGCTCGTCCAACACACGCAGCTTCACGCCCGCGTCTTCGAGCCTGAACGTGTCTTGCAAAATCTTCTCTAACGCTGTCGTCTGCTCAACGCTCGCGCCGTTGGCCTGACTTTCATCCCCTGCACCGTCACGCGCCGAAAAGAGGATCGTGTTGACTTTGCCTGCCTGTTCCAAATCTCTCTGCAACTGTTCGAGCGGCACGAAGGCGGCGCGCACCGCGCCTTGCTGCGGGCGCAAAGAGAACTCGCCCATCTCGGTGGCCGTCAACGCCGCACGCATCGTCAGCCGCAACGTGCGTCCCACATTCTCGCGCCGACCGTGCAAAGACTCGGCAGGGATCGCTTGCGGCCTCTCCACTCTCAACAACAACGTCTCACCAACACGGCTACCCAACTCTTCCGCCAGCCCCGCGCTCAAGGCGATCTCCCGCGCTCCTAAACTCAACTCGCCTTTGCCATGAAACTGCCAGAACCTTTTATCAACGCCATACACTTGCACGCCTGCGCTCCGCCGCCCGCTCGCTTCGTCGATCACCGATCCCTCGATCACGATCAACGGACATGCGCCTGCCAACCCGGCAGCATTGAAATTCGCGTGCGCGCGTATCTCATCCGCCAACGTTTCACGGAAAAAATTCTCACCCGCCAAGACATAATCAGTCTCGCCCAAACGCCCCAACGCCAACTCCCGCAAACTTGCACGCACCGACGCGCCCACCAACAACGCCCCCGCCAACACCGCCACCGCGACCCCGACGCCCAGCACCACCGCCAGATTCGTCCGCCAGTAATAAACGAGACTGCGTTTAATAAGCATGAGTACTGAGTACTGAGTACTGAGCAAAAACAAGTATATTTCACTCAGTACTCAGTACTTCCTTTCCAGCTTTCCCTCAATCAATTCGTACCGCGCGGGAAACTTCGCGGCGAGTTCTGTGCTGTGGGTGACGACGATGAGGATCGTCTCCTGCTGCCGGTGCAGTTCGAGCAGGAGCGCGGCGATGCGTTCGGACGAGGCATGATCGAGATTGCCGGTCGGCTCGTCGCAGAGCAGTAAGCTCGGCTGTCGAATGAGGGCGCGGGCCAGCGCGACGCGTTGCTTCTCGCCGCCGGAGAGTTCCGCCGGACGATGTGCGAGCCGCGCCGTGAGCCCCACTTGATCGAGCAACCAATGTGCGCGTTCTGCCGCGCCGTCACTGGTCCCATTCACGAGCGTCGGCGTCAACACGTTCTCCAATACTGAGCATTGCGGCAGCAAGCAATGATCCTGAAAGATGAAGCCGATCTCTTGATTCCTGAACGCGGCCAACTCGCGCTCACGCAAAGCAAACGGATCGCGCCCGTCGAGCCGCACCGTCCCGCCGCCCGGCGGCTCCAACGCGCCGAGAATGTACAGCAGCGTACTCTTCCCACTCCCCGACGGCCCCATCACCGCAACTGCGTCGCCGCGCTTCAACGTCAGCGACATGCCCGACAAAATCGGCAACACGCCGCGCGGCGTCTCATACTCCTTCGATAGATCGACGACTTCTAACATGTCACTCTGGGACAGTTTTCAGTTTTTAGTTTTCAGTTTTCAGACGGAGCAGCTCGAACTGAAAACTGAAAACTAAAAACTGATCACTTTTTCATACACTTCCAACGCGCGCTCCGCCATGCGAGCGACGCTGAAATCAGTGCGGACGGCGGCGGCTCCGGCGCGGCCTAAGTCTGTGGCGCGTTCCGGGTTCTGTCGGAGTTCGTAGAACGCTTCAGCCAGACTCTCGGCGTCGTCCGGCGCGCAGAGCAGGCCGCCGCCGGTACGCTCGATGATTTCCGTGAATGCGCCGCGACGCGGTTGGACGACCGGCGTGCCACAGGCCATCGCTTCGAGCAGAAAGATGCCCTTCGGCTCGTCGTAAGTCGCGGGAACAGATAACACGTCAAGGTGTTGCAGAAACTCGATCTTCTGTTGCCGATCCAGCACGCCGCGATAGCGAAACTCATGGCGCAAGCCCCACTCATTCATTTGCCGTTCGATGCCTTGCAAATATCTTTGATGCTCCGGCGCGAGATAACCGGCGACTTCGAGACGCGCCGGAAAGTCGCCGCGGGCGCGCAAACGCCGGTACGCCTCGCACAGCAGATGCAGCCCCTTCTCCGGCGCGACCCGCGCGAAAAAGCCGATGGTGAACACATCGTCATTACGCGGTCGCTCACGCACCGCGTAGCCTTCGAGATTGATGCCCAACGGCACGACACGCATCTTGCACTCAGGGATTCGCAAGTATTCGCACATGAACTCGGCGTAATAATCGCTGACGGCGACGAAGCAATCGACATCTGCGACCTGTGCGCGGACAAGCGCAAGCGACTGTTCGCGATCCGCTTCGTTCAACCCACTCAAAAACAAATCCTCGCCTTGCAGTGTGCAGCACACCGGGCGTTTGAGCGCACGCTTGATGGGGCGGGCCAAGCTGATCAGCAAAGAGTTAGGCAGCGTCACGAGATCGGGCGCAGCATCCTGCGCGCTCATCCAGTGAAGCAGCTTGTCCAACTCCTTGCGTTGATTCCCTGCTTCACCTTTAAGCATCGAGATCGTCAACTCTCCCAACGAGCGCGGATCAACCGGGATCGAACGCCGGGCTGCCCACCGCAGCGCCGGCGTCGAGTCCCACAACCTATCGAGAAAGGCCGGCGTCCGACGAAACACCGCCGAATGCTGTTGGAGATAAACGCTAATCCCCCCGAAGAAAACTTTTTCTTGACTGACATTCCGCTCGTCCGTCCGCGTCGGCGTGTAGATGGGGACCAACAACACATCATGCCCGCGCGCCAACAACTCCGCCGCCAGCGCATTATCACGCAGGCAACTCCCGCAATACATATTCGCCGCCCCGGCGGTTAAGTAGAGAAGACGCATAACCCAGAGGATAGAGGGTAGAGGATAGAGGATAGTGAAGTCGGCTTTTGCTGCCCTCTACCCTCTATCCTCTACCCTCTGCTTTTTGAAATGCCCGGCGCGCGTATAGATGCTCGAAGAGGTTGCCTTCGTGCGGTTGGTCCCAACTGACGCGATTGGTCGGGACGGCTCCGAGATTCAAGCGGTCAACGTGGGGAGACGCGAGCAGCTTGCCGATTAACTTTTGGTCGTTTGTGATCGCGGTGACGACGAGGCTGGGGCCGAGCGCGGCGGGTAGTTCGGCGGCTGCCACTTCGACGATGCTGGCGAACGGGAACAAAAATTCGCGGTTTGCGAGCGGGTGCGCGGGCGTCGCGCAGTGAATGATCGTCGGCAGCAGATAAGTGCAATCTTGCCATTCGACGAGTCGCTCGCCATTGCGGTGTTCGGCAGTCACGTCGCGCGCGCCCGGCTCGCCGAGCGCGGCATCAATTGTCTCGGAGATGCGGCGCGCGACGTTCGCATCGATGAAGGGAGCGAGTTGCGCTTCTTCGTCATCCATCGCGCGTGGACGAACGCGCGCGAGACGTTCGGCGAGCGCCGTGGCAATCTCGTGTGCGTGGCGCGTCACCCACACGCCCGAAGCATTGACGCATGAGCGTCCGCCGTTTTCCAATACCGATGCGACGATCACATCCAAATATTTTTCCCACTCGTCAATGCAGTCTTCGCCGATCACGATCTTGCTGTAGCCGGGGCCGTGCAGTTCAACGCGTCCGTCGGATGATTGATATTGCGCGACTGAAGCCGCGTCGCCGAAAGCCATTCCGCGACCGCAAAGGCGCAAAATTTCGCCCGCGCCTGCGTAATTCGTCGGATAAAAACTGAACGCCTCCGGCGGGCAGCCAACTTTGATGAAGGCTTGCGCGATCCGGAAAGGCGTCCACGGCTCGGCGCTGCCGGGCTTCAAAACAAGCGGCGTCTTTAAGGCGATGGCCGGGGCCCACAACGCATGAACGCCCGGTGAATTATTCGGCAACACCGCGCCCAACGCCTGCGCGCGCAGATAAAAGCTGACGGCTTGCCCGTTCACTTCGCCGTAGCCTTGATCGAGAATCTGTAAGTCCAGCCCGCGCGTCAGCCCGTCCAGAATTTGCTGCATGTTCGCCAGCACGCCGCGAATCTTTTCCAGATTCCGCCGCGCCAACATAAACGGCACGCCCGTCGTCGCCGACACCTGCCGGACATAATCATCCGGCGTCTGCGCCTCGTCGCCGAGCGGCAGTTCATCATTCACCAAAACTTCCGCCGCCCGCGCCGACATCTCCAATAATTCCGCGCCGGTGAATCGCGCTAATGCTTCCCGTCCCATCTCTTGATCCGAGAGATCGCGCCTGATCAATCCGACGTTCGCCTGACTCACTTCGACGAACATCTCCTTCGTCTGATGATGCGCCACGCGCGCCACGTCCAGACTTTTATACGTTCGGCCTTTGCGTAAGAGTGGAATGTGCAACATGGTTCGATTGCGGATTGGGGATTGCGGATTGCGGATTGAAAGACGATTCTCGATTCACAATGGAAGTTGCCTTGACAATCCGCAATCTAAAATTCAATAGACTCCTTCGACGACCGCAGCTTGCAGGCGCGAGAAGGGGCGGACGTTGCGAACGCCGTCCCACGGGTACAACGCGAAAGGCGGTTCGCGTTCGGCCTCGTCGCGTTCGAGGAAGCGCGGCATGAAGAACTCTTTCGTCAAAGTCGTCAAACGCACGCGGCCCGTCTCGCCGTAGTTGACGATGCGCGAGGGCTGTTCGGGATCGACGACTTCGATCATCGCGCGCGGTGCGGGCGGATAATAAATAATCGCGTAATTGTCTTCCGGCACACGCGGCTTGCCGACCGCGAGGCCCATTAGAGTATTGCCGTAAGTTGGTGCGAAATGAACGCCGTCCAACAGTTCCTCGACGGCGAAGCGATGAAATTGCGGCGTCATCTCCGTCCCGCCGCAGAAGACGCCGGTGACGCCCAACTTCTTCAAAGAGACTTTCTCGCACAGGGCTTCGAGCAGCTTCGGCGTCGTGAATAAACAACGGATTTGGTCGTGCGCGCGCAAGAGCGTCAATGCCTGATCGACGACGTGCTGCTTGTATGCTTCAGCCATCTTCGGCTGCCCCATTTTGAGGAGCTTAATCACCCAACGCGGATCGAGATCGATCATGAAGCAGATGCCGCCCCGATGCTGCGCCAAATGTTCAACGGCGAGGCGCAGGCGGCGCGGCCCGGTAGGACCAACTGAGAGCCAGTCCGCGCCCTTCGGGAAAAATTCGTCAGGCAGCGTCTCGCTGAACAATTCATAATCGATCCGAAAATCCTCGATATTGATCCGCGACTTCGGGATGCCGGTGCTGCCGCCGGTCTCGAAGACGTAAACAGGGCGGTCGGCGTTAGCGCGCGGAATCCACCGCCGCGCGGGGCCGCCTCTCAACCACTCGTCGTTGAAGAAACCAAAGCGGTCGAGATCATCATAAGTCTGAATCTCCCGGCGCGGGTCCCAATCGAGCTTTTCGGCATAATCAAGCCAGAACGGGCAGCCGGTCGCCGGCGCGAAGTGCCACTCGATCACTTCGCGCACCCACGCATCCAACCGCTCGCACGCGCCTCTCACTCTCGTTTGCAAGTCTGTCATCTCTTCTTGTCGCACGCTGTAAATACGAGAAAAGGCGGCAGGTTGTTTAAGCAGAGGATACGTGTCAGGGGTTGGGGAAGAAACCGATCTCAGATTTGAGATGTGAGATTTAAGATCGAGATTAGAGAACAATCTCTTTCCCCAACCCCTATCCCCCAGCCCCTGCTCTTCATCAGCCGCGCGAACGCTCCAAGAGGATCATCATGATCAGGCTCAACAACGCGCGCCGCTCTTCGTCTGAGGTGAGTTGCCCTTGCTGCTCGACCGTGAATTTGCCCTCGAAGAACGCGGGCTGCTTGGCGAGCCGCAGGACGGGCTGTCCGTTCGTGCGCGCGACGATGTAAGCCGGGTGAAAGAGATAACCCGTGAACATGCCCAGCACCGGAATCTCGCCGAAGAGACTGTCCAACACTTTCGTCCAAGCGTTCTCCTCACTAATGGTCATCACGACCTGCTCGCCATCGAAAATCTCATAGTGCGCTTTCCACAGAGATTTCATCCCGCGCCGCCGGATCGAGCCATGCGAGACGCCTTGCTCGTCCGCGAAATGATACCGCGCCGAAAAATCCAAAACCTTATCGGCCTTGATCGTGTAAAGCTGCCGGGTCTGCTCGCGGTCGGCAAAGACCGTGACGTTCTCCTTCAGCTTGAAGGCTTTCTGTTTGACGTAAAAGATCAGGTTGCCGGCCACGTCCGTCAACGCCAATTGCCGGGCCAGCGCCAGAATCTTGAAAGAGATGTTCAGCGGATAGTTCATCAAGGTCTCCTCACACTAAGTTTTGTTTGAATCGCGGCACGAAATCTTCAACGTGCCATTGAACCACAGAGACACAGAGGCACAGAGCAAGCATACGATGAAGAAGGAATGGTGAACGATGAATGAAAGATACCTTGTTTTCCATTCATCGTTCTGCACTCATCATTCCTTATTTCTTCTCCGTGTCTCTGTGGTGAATCTTCCTATTCGGGTTCTCATTCGATTAACGAAGTCGCCAGCCGGGACAGCCAAGCGACGCGCTCATTGAGCGTGGCGAAGCGCGGATCGTCGGTCTGGCCGCGCCGGAAACGGTGGTAGATTTGCTGCACCACGACGGCGAGCTTGAAAATAGCAAAGACTTCGTAAAATCCGAGGCGGCTCAAGTCGCGGCCTGAGCGCGCGGCGTAACGCTCGACGATCTCGGCGCGCGTGAAATAGCCGGGGCGATCCGTGACGGAAGTTAAGCTGTCGGCGGCGAGCGCAGGATTCGCGGCATGGGTCCAATAGCAGAGCAGAATGCCGACATCGACGAGCGGATCGCCGAGCGCGCTCATCTCCCAATCGAAGACGCCGACGACGCGGCCCGGATCGCCAAAGTCGAGCATTACGTTGTCGAGCTTGTAATCGCCGTGAACGAGCGCGGGCT
>JALZKK010000118.1 GCA_030859285.1 Acidobacteriota bacterium
GCGGACTGTGAGAGCATTGTAGGTGAGGGGAAACCCGAACGCAAAAGCAGTTTTGTCCACGCTCTATTTCTTCTTCGCGCGGCGTGGCGGCTTCGAGAGTTTGCGATTCGGCGTTTGCTCAATCCTCACCGGCGCGGCGGCGCGGGCGAAGTAGCCTTGGCGGTAGCTGAGTTTGAGTTTCTCTTTGCGGAGTTCGGGGTTGACGATCTCGATCTTGAGTTGGCGGTACGAATTGTCGCGCTCTTTGTTCTGTGGCGAGTAGGCGATGAGATATTGCGAACGCAGTTCTTGTTGAATCTGCGCGAAGGCGGCGTTAAGTTCCGCTTCGCTTTCGGGGAAGAAGGCGCGCCCGCCGGTGCGCTCGGAGATTTTCTTGAGCGCGCTCTTGTCGAGTCCATAACCGCCGATGCCGATGGAGTAGATGACGGCGTTGGCCTTGAGCGCGGCTTCGATGGCGTCGTCTTTCTTGAGCGGGCTGCTGGAATCCTCTTTGCCGTCGGAGAGCAAGATGATGGCGCGGCGGGTGCGTTCTGGCGTCTGCGACATGATCTCGTTGGCGGTGGCCCAGATGGCGTCCCAGATGGCGGTCGAGCCGGGCAGGCTGCGGTGGGCTTCTTCCGGGTCGAGACCTTTGGCGGCAGCCGCTTCGAGGTACTCGGTCGCTTCGCGGTACGACATGGAAGGCGCGAGTTGCACGCGGCTGATTGCTTGATGCAGCACGGCACGGTCGCCGGTCAAATCCTGCTCGACGGTCGCGTCGCCGGTGAAAGAGATGACGGCGGCGGTGTCCCTTCCCGGCCTGATGATCGCATCGACGAAGCCGTGCGCGGCGGCTTTCTCGTCCGGCAGTGTTTCTTCCTGCGAGCCGCTGGTGTCGATCAAGAGCGAGAGCGAGAGCGGCAGTTCGGTCTCCTGTTGAAAAACGGAAATCTCTTGCGGCGCATCGTTCTCGAAAACGCGAATATCTTCCTGCTTGAGCGTCGTGACATAACGCCGATTCTTGTCCGTCGCGCTGAACGGGATCGCCACAAGGTTGGTCTCGACTGTCACCACTTCGTCGTCCGGCGAGATAGCCGCGTCTATGGAAGCAGCGGCGGCGCGGCGCTCGCTTTTCTGTGTTTGTGGGGCAGAGGGTGTTCCTGTCTGCTGCGCGTAGAGCATGTGACCTGCGGGGCAGAGCGCGGCAGCGAAAGACATTCCGGCGGCAAGTAGCAGCGATAAGAACTTGGGGCCGACCTGCATTATTCGTGCTTCCTCCTCTGCCTTGTTAGCTGTGGGCATACGCTGTCGCTGGTAGCGAGCATGAGATAACCCGCAATGCGAATCGAGACTATTACTGAGCCAAGGAACGCTACTCGTATTTTAATTGCGATCAGCTTGATTGCCAATGCGAGACGAAGGCGAAGAGAGCATAACAATTCATGAGTTAGGCATGCGCGACGAAAAAAGGCGGCACGACCATGTTAACTTGGCCGTGCCACCCTCGCTTAACCGTTGCTTGTTAGAGATTACTGGGTCAACGGTTTTTGTTCTTGTCCACAACAGCCTTAAGCGCCTGAAACGTGGGCGGCCAGAGGCCGACGAAGATGCCCGCCTGCTTGTTACCGCTGAAATACAGCGCGAGCGACGCGCCGATCGAACCGATCGTCAAAATGTGGAACAGGCTAATACCTGTGGATTCGACGGTTGTTTCGTCGATGCTGTTCAAGATCGACTCAGCTTTATCGGTTGTGGCCGTCATCGAACCACCCGTCCCAGTGTAAGTGTCCGTCCCAGTTGCTCTGCCCAATCCTTGTGCTGACATACTTTCTCCCTTTCTGTATTTTAATTCCTGACCCACCCCTTGAGGTATGCGAGGCCGAAGAGTGCTGCTAACGAGCCACCTGCGATTAGCCAGCCCGTGAGCGGGCGCGACTTTCGCCCGACTTCTTTTGTGTCCACCCGCCCCGGCTGCCCGGCGCGACCTTCTTTCCTCTCTTGGGGCTGCTTGGTCACTGCCTCTTACCTCTCGCTCAGTATGGGCATTCTTATAAGTGAATTAGTTTGCATGGATATAGCTAAACCTGTGCGATTTTATGTTGAAGCGTTAAACGCCACACCCAACGCGCCCGCACACTACTTTGACTGTGTGCGGCGAATATGTGATAGATTCGCTGTGCCGTAATCAAAAATTTTGTGACAAGAGGAGTGGGTTCTGCGCTTATGAGCTTAATTGAATTGGTGCAGGCGCGCGAGATTCTGGACTCGCGCGGCAACCCGACGGTCGAGGCGGAGGTGATGTTGGCGAGCGGCGACGTGGGGCGCGCTGCCGTGCCGTCGGGCGCTTCGACCGGCGAGAACGAAGCGGTCGAGATGCGCGATGGCGATAAGAAACGCTATTTGGGTAAGGGCGTCCTCAAAGCCGTCGCCAACGTCAACGAGCAGATCGCGCCGGAGATCGAAGGCTTGGACGCGCTCGATCAGACGGAAGTCGATGCCGCGCTGATTGCTTTGGACGGCACGAAGACGAAGGCGAAGCTGGGCGCAAACGCGCTCTTGGCCGTCTCTTTAGCGACGGCGCGGGCGGCGGCGGCGTACCTTGAGATTCCGCTCTACCGTTATCTCGGCGGCGCGAATGCGCGGACGCTGCCCGTGCCGATGATGAATATTCTGAACGGCGGCGCGCACGCCGATAATAACGTGGACTTTCAAGAGTTCATGGTGATGCCGCTCGGCGTCGAGAGTTTTCGCGAAGCCTTGCGCGTCGGCGCGGAAATCTTCCACTCGTTGAAAGCGGTGCTGAAGAAACGCGGCTACGCGACGGGCGTCGGCGACGAGGGCGGCTTCGCGCCGAATTTGAAATCGAATGAAGAGGCCATCGAAACGATCCTCGAAGCGATCCGGCAGGCGGGCTACAAGGCCGGCACGGACGTTCATCTCGCGCTCGATCCGGCAGCGAGCGAGTTTTACGACGGTCAGCAGTATGTCTTCAAAAAGTCGGACGGACGCAAGCTCTCGTCAGATGAGATGGTCGCTTATTGGAAGAAGTGGGTCAATCAATATCCGATCATCTCGATTGAGGACGGCATGGCCGAGGGCGATTGGGACGGCTGGAAAAAATTGACCGACGAGATGGGCAGCCGCGTCCAACTCGTCGGCGATGATCTCTTCGTGACCAACACTTCATTTCTACAAAAAGGCATCGATCTCGGAGTCGCCAATTCGATCTTGATCAAAGTCAATCAGATCGGCACGCTCACCGAAACGCTCGACGCGATTGAACTGGCGCGCACCAACAATCGCACCGCGATCATTTCACACCGCTCCGGCGAAACTGAAGACACCTTCATCGCTGATCTCGCCGTCGCCACCAACGCCGGGCAGATCAAGACCGGCTCGCTCTCGCGCTCCGACCGCATCGCCAAATACAATCAACTGCTCCGCATCGAAGAAGATTTGCGCGAGTCCGCCCGCTATCCCGGATGCGCGGCGTTGTATCAACTAAAACCAGCAGCGGCGGCGAAGACAGCTAACGATAAAAGCGCGACGAAAAAGGCGAAGGCCGCGAAGAAGGCATAAAACTTTAGCCACAGAGGACACCGTAGCGCACAGAGATGACCGAAGGCGAAATCGATTTCAGATTTCAAATCTCAAATGTGCACTGCTCTTCTACCTCTGTGTTCTCTGTGACCTCTGTGGCAAAAATATCGAGGAGCAAAAGAGTTGACTGACAAACGTGGTCCGCTGGCCTTGATTATTCTGGACGGCTTCGGTTACACGCCGGAGCGTGAAGGCAATGCCATCGCGCTCGCCTCGCTGCCGTTTTATAACGAGTTGTTGGAGAAATATCCGCACACCCTGTTGCAGGCGTCGGGCGAGTGTGTGGGTTTGCCAGCGGGCGTGATGGGTAACTCGAACGTCGGGCATTTGTGCATGGGCGCGGGGCGTATCATTCGCACAGACGTAGAGAATATCAACCACGCGATCAAGACCGGCGAAATTTTTCAGAACGAAGTCTTGACGATGGCGATGGACAATGCGCTCAGACGTGGCGGCGCGCTGCATTTCATGGGCTTGCTGTCGGACGGACTGGTTCACTCGTCACAGGAGCATCTCTACACACTGCTGCGGATGGCGAAGGAGCGCGGGCTGCAACGTGTCTATGTCCACTGCTTCTTGGACGGGCGCGACACGCCGCCGATGTCGGCTTACGGTTACGTCGAGGCTCTGCAAGTGAAGTGCGCGGAGATCGGGTGCGGGCGGATCGCTTCGGTGATCGGTCGTTATTACGCGATGGATCGCGACCAGCGTTGGGAGCGCACGAAGCGCGCCTTTGATCTGCTCGTCCACGCCGAAGGCGAGCGAGCGATTGATCCGGTCGAAGCGATCAAGGGGTCTTATGCGCGCGGTGTCTCCGATGAATTCGTCGAGCCAATCGTCGTCACGCGCGAAACGGGCGAGCCGGTCGCGTCGATTGAAGATACGGACTCAGTCATCTTCTTCAACTACCGCGCCGACCGCGCCAGACAGATCACAAGCGCGCTCGCCGTTCACAACTTCGACGGCTTCGAGACAAAGCGGCGACCCCAGATCGACTTCGTCTGCTTCGCGCAGTACGACAAGACATTCCCGCTGCCCGTCGCCTTCCCTGTCGTCGCGCCGCATAACATTCTGGCCGAAGTCTTCGCCGCCTTCGGCGTCCGCAACTACCGCATGGCCGAGACCGAGAAGTACGCGCACGTCACATACTTTTTCAACGGTGGCAAGGAGCAGGAATTTCCGCACGAGCGGCGGTTATTGGTCCCCTCGCCGAAAGTGGCGACTTACGATCTCAAGCCGGAGATGTCGGCTTTTCTAGTCACCGACAAAATTCTACGGGTGATTGACGAGAATGAGACCGACGTTTTCATCGTCAATTTTGCCAATCCCGACATGGTCGGACACACCGGCAATTTACAGAAGACCATTGAAGCCGTGCAGTATGTCGATACTTGTTTAGGTTGGATCATCAAAGCTCTCAAGACCGCGCGCGGGCGTTGCTTGATCACCGCCGATCACGGCAATTGCGAACAGATGATCGATCCCAAGACCGGCCAGCCGCACACCGCGCACACCACTAATCTGGTCCCCTTCCACCTGATTGACGAAGCGCACATCGGCGCACACTTGCGCGAAGGCGGTGCGTTGGAGGACGTGGCTCCAACAATGCTTGGTCTATTAGGAATCGAGAAGCCCGCCGAGATGACCGGGCGTGATCTGCGCGAGACATAAGCAGTTCAGAGAAATTTCGCTAGAAGCTATCTCAAAAATACAAACCGACCGCCGCGAGGAAAAATGCTTGGGGAAAGCACATCTCTCAATCGGTCAGAATGATTTTTGAGATAGCTTCTAGTGAGTCCAAACAATTAGGCTCAAAAGGAGATTCACATGAAACGCACAGCATCAGCCGTCTGGCAAGGCGGCCTTAAAGACGGCAAGGGGACCATCTCGACCGCGAGCGGCGTCCTCGAAAGTACTCAATACTCTTTCAGCATGCGCTTTGAAGAGGGCGTGGGGACCAATCCCGAAGAGTTGATCGCAGCGGCGCACGCCGGCTGCTTCACGATGGCGCTCTCCGGTCAACTCACCAACGTCGGCCTCACCGCCGAGACTATCAACACAACCTGCACTATCACGATGGAAAAGACCGACGCCGGCCCGAGCGTCGTCGAAAGCCACTTGGACGTGACCGCCAAAATTCCCGACGCGACGCAAGAAGCCTTCGACACTGCCGCTAACAACGCCAAAGCCGGCTGCCCCATCTCGCGCTTGCTAAATACAAAAATCACGATGACAGCCAAACTACAGTGAAAAAGCAGTGCCGAGTGACGAGCAAGAACATGTCTTGTGC
>JALZKK010000122.1 GCA_030859285.1 Acidobacteriota bacterium
CGCTGCAAGCACAGACGGCGACGCCCAGCCCGACGCCTGATCCCTTTATCATTCAGATCACTTCGACGACGCCGATGCCTTTGCCCAGCCCGGCCACCGGGAGTTTTCTCGCCAACTCGTTCGTGCGCGACATCAGCGGCAATGGCCGTTTCGTCGTCATCGAATCTGACGGCAACATCGCGACCGAGAATCCAGACAACGCCGATGGCAACCGCGAGATTTTTCTCTTCGACTACGCGCAGCGCCGCATCTTCCAGATCACGCGCACGAAGAGCGCGTTGGCGAACGCGATGAACTCACCGCTACTGATCAGCAACATCGTCGTCGAAGTCAGCAACACTCGACCGATGTTGAGCCGCGACGGTAAGTGGATCGTCTTTAGCTCAAACGCTCCGACGCCCGGTAATTTCGATGGCGACACGGAGGCGAACGAGACCGCGCTCAGAGCCGACGGCAACCAAGAGATTTTTCTTTACCGCATCCCCGATGTGCCGGACGCCGATCTGACGAGCGGCGCGGAAGTCCCTCTCGTTAATTTGAGCGGCGGCGACTTCCGGCGCATCACCGACACGCCCGCGAGCCGCTTGCCGCCGCCGGGCAGCAACACGCAATCGCCTTTTGTCGCCGACGACAATCGTGAGGCTTCGATCAATGATCGCGGCACGCGCATCGCTTTTATCTCGACGCGCAATCTCGCGCCGAGCGGCGCGCGGAATAACGAAGACGCCAACCCCGAAGTGTTCGTCTGGGACGCCGCCAACAATGGCACGATCTCGCAGCTCACGGTCACTTCCGGGCTGTTCACCTTCAGCAGCAATCCATCGATCTCCGGCGGCACGACGGACGACGCCGCGCCCGAAAGTCCGAACTCAGTGATCGCCTTTGTCTCGAACGCGACGGGCTTGTCGAGCAACAACGCCGACGGCAATGCAGAAGTTTTCTATGCCACCTTCAACGGTGTCGTGGACATGAGCAGCGTCACGCAAGTGACGAGGACGCGCTCGACGACGCCGGGCTTCATCGTCAACACCTTCAGCCCCGGACGCCGCATCAGCCGCGACGGCAACCTCATCGCTTTTGAGTCGATTGCCGCCGACCCCGGCGCGAACGCCGACACGGCTTCCGGCCAAGACACGGTGTTCGTTTACAACATCGCCGCGCAAGGCGCGATTGCCGCGCAGAGTTTTACGCAGATCGGCCCGCGCCCCGATGATGCCGGAGGCGAGGTCGATGTGCCACTTCGTTTCCCGACGTTTTCCACCGACAGTACAGGGGCGACACGGGTCATCTTCATCTCCACTCTGAATATTAGGGCGAGTGACGGTACGCGCCTCCCTTTGAATGATGCCACCGGCTCGAACCCGAATCGCCGCGTGCAGATTTTCTCCGCGCCGGTGGGCCAGCCGAGCGCGACTTCGCAAATTGTAGTACTCACCAACACGCCGGTCAGCAACAGCTTGGCGACGCCGCAGCCGGTTGTGAGCAACACGGTCGAACGCCTCGCCTTCAGTTTCGCCAACATCGAATTCGGCACCGGCAATAGCGACGGCAACTCCGAAGCCTATTACCAAGTGCTGCCGCCGACGCAAGGGACCAACGTGCCGCCCGACGCGAGTCTGCTTCAGTATTTCACCGGCGCATCGGAACGGCCTATCGTGATGCCCAGCCCATCGCCGAGTCCGTCGCCAAGTCCCACGCCGACTCCTGTGACGGGACTCGCGCCGGGAATGCTTGCCATCGTGCGGACGACGCCCGACACCGGCGTGACTTTCGCTTCGTCGGCTGTCTCGGTCTGCCCGGATACGATCAGGGAATGCTCATCAGCTCTGGTCGTGAACCGGAGTCCGTCGCTGCCGGTTGAATTGAACGGCGTCTCGGTGTCAATCAACAACGCTGCCGCCGGTCTCTATTTCGTCGGCCCCGAGCAAATTACTTTCGTCGTGCCGTCCGGTCTGGCAGCGACCACCGGGACGAATACTCTGCCCGTCGTGATTCGCGTCCGCGAAGCAATGGGCGTGCGGACGATTCGCAGCCAGATTCAGATCGTCCCCGCGCAGCCGGACATCTTCGCCGACAATAATCGTGCGGTAGTCTTTAACGTGACCGGCATGATGATGATGCCGGAGCCACCCGAAGGCTTCCCGGTGATGACCGGCGACATGCCGACCACGTTGGCGCTCATGCTGACAGGCGTGCGAAACGTGACGGCGAGCCAAGTTACCGTCACCATCGGAGATCGCACCTTCACCGGTAATCAGATCACTTTCGTCGGCCCAACGCCAACGCCCGGCATCGATCAGATCAATTTCATGCTGCGCGCAGACGTGGCTGGCATCGGCGATCAACCGATCATCGTCTCGGTCACTATCGGCCAACAAACATTCACCAGCCGCCCGGCAGACACCGCGCCGCGCATCCGAATCAGGTAAAAACTGACGATAGACCATAGACGATGGACGATGGCTAAACACTTGTGGCTGTCCATCGTCCATCGTCCATCGTCCATCATGCTGATCGGCATTGACGGCATCCCGCTCGGCGCGCCCAAGACGGGGATCGGCCATTACACTTTCGAGTTGGCGCGCACACTGGCCGCGCTCGATCCGGCAAACGAGTATGAGTTGATCTCGCCCTCCACTGCTTCCGCAGCAGAAGCGGCGAAAGGCGTGCCGCTCCCGTCAAATCTGCAAACTGTTCATCGACCCGCCAACCGGCTACGCAAGCATTGGTGGACCATTGGCTTGCCGCTCTATGCAGGGCGGCGCGGCCTGTCTCTTTTTCACGGCACGAACTACAGCATCCCGCTCTGGAATCGCTGCCCGACCGTCGTCACAATCCACGATCTCTCGCTACTCTTGCATTCAGCCACGCATCAAGAACATCTCGTCCGGCGCGGGCGGCTCCGCTTGCCGATCATGGTCAAGACGGCGACGAAGATCATCTCAGATTCGGCGAGCGTCAAGCGGGAAATCTGCGAACATTTCGGCGTGCCGGCGAAGAAGATCACGGTCGTTCCGCTCGCACCCCGCCGCGCCTTTCATCCGGTCGCGGCAGCCGAAAGCGCGGAGGCGCTGCAACGCCTCGGCGTCGAACTGGAGTTCATCCTGTTCGTCGGCACGGTCGAACCGCGCAAGAATCTGTTGACGCTCGTGCGCGCTTTCGACGAATTGCTGCGCCACACCGATGCGCGCCCGCAACTCGTCATCGCCGGACAAAAGGGTTGGTTGACGGAAGAGCTATTCGCCCTCGTCGAACAGTCCGGCCTCAAAGAGCGCATTTTGTTTACCGGCTACGTGTCGGATGAAGACTTGCGCGCGCTTTACTCCGCGTGCCGCGCGTGCGTCTATCCATCGCTCTATGAAGGCTTTGGCCTGCCGCCGCTCGAAGCGATGGCGTGCGGCGCGCCGGTTATCACGAGCCGCATCCCCGTCATCATGGAAACGGTCGGCGAGGCCGCGCGCCTCGTCAATCCGAAGGACGCGCCGGCTTTGGCTCAGAGCCTCGCGGAAGTTTTAAGAGATGAAAATGAACGGCAACGACTCTCACGCGCTGGGCTGGAGCGGGCGGCGCAGTTCACTTGGGAGCAAACGGCGCGCTTGACTTTGGATGTGTACGAAGAAATCTTACGAGTTGCAGATAGAGCCGCTCGTGCTGGGAGCGCGGACGTCCCGTCCGCCTAGCTTGCTTCTAGCGAGCTACCGCTCTTGCGTTTTCATTAGATGTTCCGACAAAGTCCTTTGAAGTGTTGAAAAAAGGCACACCAATATTGGCTCAATTTAGCTTGGTGTCGCTAAGTGTTGAGAATACGTGGTAGCTCAAGTGGTGTGCCAAAAGTACCAT
>JALZKK010000144.1 GCA_030859285.1 Acidobacteriota bacterium
TCGCGCCGGTTGAGGCTCGCTTGCAGAACATCCCGAACGTCATCGGGCCGGTGTTGTTCGCCAACAGCGACGCTTTCCGCCTCCCCGCTCCGGGGACGAACGGCGCGGGCCGCAACCTCTTCACCGCATCGAGCTATTGGAATCTCGATCTCGGGTTTATCAAGGTGTTCCGCCTCTCCGAGCGTTACAGGATTCAATTCCGCACCGAGATGTTCAACGCCCTCAACCACGCGAACTTCGACAATCCGCGCGATGCGACCGTCGGTTCGCCTAGCATTCTCTCGCCGGTCTTCGGCCAGACTTGCTGCGCCGCCGTCTCGCCGCCCTCGACGCAGACGATCATCCAGACCGGCGAGAACGGGCGCGTCATCCAGTTCGCGCTCAAATTTCAATTCTGAGGAGGTAAAAAGAGTTGGGTTGGAAAGCGGCGTCGGCTCAACCCAGACCGAAGCATAAGAGAGACAGGATGGACAGGATAAACAGGATGAAAGGAAACGACAGCAAACTACTGGATTGGCCTTCTCCTGTGCATCCTGTCAATCCTGTCTATTTCTTTTGTGTTCCCACCTTGCGTATTTCGATTGAGCCTGCCTGCGGGTGACGCGAAGCGACGAAAGCCCGCAGGCAGGCGCGTATCTCATCACGAACCCGGCGGAAGACGGCGAGCCGTTCGGCTTCATCGCCGGGGGCGACTGCTGGATCATCAAAGCTCCAGTGAATCATCTCTGTGCGCGCGGGGAAGACGGGACAGGCTGCTCTCGCGTTATCACAGACGGTGATCACATAGTCGAACTCTTGACCGGCGAATTCGTCCACAGACTTCGAGCGGTGTGCAGAGATGTCAATCCCGACTCGCGCATCGCCGCGACGGCTTCGGGGCGCACCGAGCCGGGCCGCGTGCCGGCGCTGAAGACGGCAAACTTCTCGCCGCCATCATGTCGCAACAACCCTTCGGCCATCTGGCTGCGCGCCGAATTGCCGGCACACAAAATCAACACTCGCTTTTGCTCAGTCATCTTGGAATTGCCGGCGCGTGATTGCCCGCTCATCCAGAGATGTTGACGGGCGTCGTCGCCGCATTCGTCCCGCAGCAGACGGATGTCTTCGTCATCTCGCCGAGATCGGCGGACGCGCTGCCGCAACTTTTCACGTCGCCGTCGCCGCACTGCTCCGTCTCGCTCAAATTGTCTTGCAACACCACGAAGGCTTCCCACTCGTTGCCGTCCGGGTCGCGCACCCACGTCTTGTCTTGGATGGCGTAGCAGCAGTTGGTCCCCATCTCGTCGCGCGTGACAAGTCCGGCGTCAAGCCAACGCTCACGCAGCGCCAGCACATCTTCGGTCGAAGCCACTTGAATGCCGAGGTGCGAAAGCGCGCCGCGCTCGTTGAAGGGGACTTCGTTGAGCGTTAAGTTGAGCGGCGGGTTCCGCACGTCGAACTTGGCATAGCCGGTGCGGACTTTCGACGGCTCAAGTCCCAGCATCTTCCTGTAAAACTCGATGCTCGCGGTCACGTTTCGCACGTTCAAGGCCAGATGCGCCTTCAAAATGGTTACTGTGTCGTTGGTTTGCATGTTCATTTGCTATTACCTCGCTCTCGTGTGATATATTCGCTTCAGCGAATGTGAACGCATGATACGGCAGCTTTACATATCTGTCAAGGCATATGTGAAAGATTATATGGGAGGGTGACTAATGGGCGGAGTGAGCAAGCTATTCAGCATGGAACTGTTCTTCAAAGCGTTGGCCGACCGGACGCGGCTGCGTTTGTTGAACTTGATGGGCGACGATGAGATTTGCGTCTGTTTCTTCGTCGAAGTGTTGGGGATCAACCAGCCGAAAATCTCGCGCCATCTTGCGTATTTGCGGCGGGCCGGCGTTGTGGCGGCGCGGCGCGAAGGGAAGTGGATGCACTACCGCATCGTCTCACCGCCGGACGAGCGAGCGGCGCGCGTTTTTGGGGAAGTGCGCGCGTGGCTCTCGGAGGATCGTGAAATGCGGCGGGATCGAGAGCGGCTGGTGAAAGTCTGTTGTGCGCCGCAGCCGCCGGTGCAACTGCGCGCCGCGCCGCGCCCGGCGAGTCTCAGCCGGTGAACTTTTCGCCGTCTCAGAGTGTTAAGCTATAGCCTTTAAGAAAAAGAGCATGATCCCCAAAGGCACAGACCGCACAAAATAAAAACGCTTCTCTCCTGATAAATCTGTTCAGTCGTGTCTTAATTTGAAATTGGAGGCTTAGAATGCGTGCCCCACAGCTTGACGGCAGAGATGAGCAGGATTAAACCGAGCAGCACTTGTAAGAATGAGACGCGCACATAGCCGAGCAGATAGCTACCTATCAGCGCGCCTAAGATTGAACCCGCCGACATCCACAGGATAAAGCCCCCCTGCTGATGGATGCCGCTCAACTGCCTTTGTCTCCCATATTTCACCAAACCCATAATGATAGTCGGGATGCTGATCGCAAGGCTCAGACTTCCGGCAAGTTTAATGTCCACCGCAAACAGGATGATGATGGTCGGAATGATTAGCTCTCCGCCTGCGACGCCGAGCATACTGCTAAAGACGCCGATCACGATTCCGGCCAGCGCACCCAAAACGAACTTGAGCAGAACGGGAAAGGCGAAACTCTGAGCGTGAAAGATGAAGTCATGCCCGATCAGCACGATGCTCAGGATGACTAGGAAAACAACCACGATCCTAGTCAAAGTGTGTTCATTGATTTTCGTTGCGAAACGGACACCGATGTAAGAGCCGAGCAATGAGCCTGCGAGAATGTCAAAGACAATAGGAGCATGTGAGGTGATGCGGTCTAGGTTGACCAAGCCGACGCGAAAGATGAAAGAGAAGATGACCGTCACGAGACTCACGATGAGATTGATAACAATAGCCTGCAACGTGCGGAACTGATAGAAGCTGACTAAGACAGGCAAACGGAACTCCGCGCCGCCGAGTCCGATTAACCCGCCGAGGACGCCAATCACAGCGCCCCAGCAGAATGCCCGCCCGGTTTTCACATACCATGCCATTCTAATTTGAAATTTGGAGACTACCATCTGTTCCTGTCCTTTTTGTGTCTGCTGTGCCTTTTTGTGGCTAATCCTTTTTCTTGAACTCTATAGCAGGTAAAAGGCGCGAGCTTTGATCAGGAGATAGACACTGGTCCCTTCGGCGAGATTGAGCGTTTCGACCGTGCCTGCCGTGACGCTGACTTTGAAATCGACGCCGCCGCTTCCCGCGATTAGTTCGACGCGCCCGGCCTCGCGGAATTGCCGCTTGATCGTCGCGCTCAAGACGTTGTGCGCGCTGGTCTGCGTGACGCGCTCGCGCGCGATGATGATGTCTTCGGCGCGGACGCCGACCGTCACGGGCGCGCCCGGCGGTAGTTCGTTGTAAGTCGCTGCGACGCGGCAGCCGCCGTCGCCGAGATCGATGAGTGTGATTCCTTCGGCCTCGCGGTGGGCGACGATGCGGCCCGGGAAGATATTTTCAGTGCCGACAATGTGCGCCGCCTGCGCGTTGGCGGGGCGGTGGAAAACCTCTTCGGGCGCACCCGTCTGCACGACGCGCCCTTCGTGCATGAGGATCAAGTGTTGACCGATCCGCAAGGCTTCGGCGTGATTGTGCGTGACGTAGAGGAACGGAATGCGCGCTTGCTGTTGCAGCGCGGTGATCTCTGACAGCAACTTGGAGCGCGTCGCCGCATCGACCGCCGCAAGCGGTTCGTCGAGCAGCATGACGGACGGCCCGGAAGCGAGCGCCCGCGCCACTGCCACGCGCTGCTGCTCGCCGCCGGACAACTCGCGCGGGTAACGTCCCGCCGCTTCTTCAATTCGCAACTGCGCGAGCCACTCGCGCGCCCGCGCGCTTCTCGTTTTGCCGCCGGAGTCCTGCAAACCGAAGGCGACATTCTGCTCTGCTGTGAAGTGCGGGAACAGCGCGTAGTCTTGAAAGACGAAGCCGACGCGCCGCTTTTGGATCGGGAGATTCACATGCCGCGCGGAGTCAAAAAAGATTTGCTCACCTAATGTGATACGGCCTGCGTCGGGCGTGATGATCCCGGCGATAGCACGCAAGGTCGTCGTCTTGCCGGAGCCGGAGGGGCCAAAGAGGATCGTCACGCCGTCGGCGGGCGCGTCAAAGTTGAGATCGAGCGTGAACGTGCCGCGCCCTTCCGTGTCTAGGCGCTTCCTGATCTCGACGTGGAGCATTCGTTCAGAATCGCGCAGTCGGCGCGCGGCGGCTGAGGAGGTTGGTGAGATAAACGGCGGCCACTGAGATGAGCGTCAGGATCAACGCGAGCGCGAACGCGCGCTCGTCTTCGCCGGCCACGACCGCTTCGTAGATCGCGAGCGGCATCGTCTGCGTCTCGCCGGGAATGTTGCCGGCCAGCATCAACGTCGCGCCGAACTCGCCGAGCGCGCGCGCGAAGCTCAGAACAAGTCCGGCTAACACGCCACGCCGCGCCAGCGGCAACGTCACGCGCCAAAAAGTTTCCCACTCGCTTTTGCCGAGAGTGTAAGCCGCGATCTCATAACGCGGTTCGACGCTCTCAATCGCCGCCCGCGCCGACTTAAACATCAACGGCAACGCGACGACCGTCGAAGCGATGACTGCCGCCTGCCAAGTGAATGCTACCGTCCAGCCGGTCAATTCGTACAGATAGCTCCCGAAAATTCCCCGCCTGCCCAGCAGCACGATCAAGTAGTAACCCGTCACCGTCGGCGGCAGCACGAGCGGCAACGTCAGCAAGGCGTCCAACAATTCCTTGCCGCGAAATTCGCGCCGCGCCAGCAAGAAAGCGAGCGCGAGTCCGA
>JALZKK010000302.1 GCA_030859285.1 Acidobacteriota bacterium
CTTAGGAGTAGCGCATGATCTTTCGTAGCGTTCACGCAGACTTACCGATTCCCGAAACGTCTCTGACGCCGTTCGTCTTGCAGAAGGCGGAGAGGCTTGGCGACAAGCCCGCGCTGATCGAGGGGACCAGTGGCCGCCGTCTCACTTATCAACAACTGTCAGACTCCATCCGGCGCGCGGCAGTCGGCCTCGCCCGGCGCGGCTTGCGAAAGGGTGATGTTCTCGCTATCTACAGCCCGAACCTGCCGGAGTACGCCATCGCCTTTCACGCCGTCGCGAGCCTCGGCGGCATCAACACGACGGTCAATCCTCTGTACACGGCTGACGAGTTGGCGTTTCAACTCAACGACGCAGGCGCGAAGTATCTATTGACCGTCCCGCAACTGCTGGACAAGTCGCTCGCAGCCGCCGGCAGGTCACAGGTTCAAGAAGTGTTCGTCATCGGCCAAGCCGAAGGCGCGACTTCCTTTGATGAACTGCTCGGAGACGAAGGCGAGATGCCGGAAGTTAAGATCGATCCGCGCCACGATTTGGTCGCGCTTCCCTATTCGAGCGGGACGACGGGATTGCCGAAGGGAGTGATGCTCACGCATTACAATCTGGTCGCCAATCTGCTCCAAACAGAACAACTGAAGCTGTGTGCCGGCGACGATACGTCGCTCTGCGTCCTGCCGATGTTCCACATTTACGGATTGTCCGTCATCCTGAATTTGGGGCTGTACACCGGAGCCACCGTCGTTACGATGCCGCGTTTCGATCTGGAGCAGTTCTTGCGGATCGTGCAGGATTACAAAGTGACGCTCCTGCCCATCGTGCCGCCCATCGCGCTGGCGCTCGCAAAACACCCAATCGTTGACAACTACGATCTCTCGTCAATCAAAATCACCTTTTCGGGCGCAGCGCCGCTCGGCGCGGAAGTCTCACGCGCCTGCGCCGAGCGGCTGAATTGTTTGTTCAGGCAAGGCTACGGCATGACCGAGACCAGCCCCGTCACCCACGCCTCGCCGCTTGAGCCGGACAAAATCAAGCTCGGCTCCGTCGGCCAGTGCGCGCCGAATACCGAGTGCCGGATCGTCGATCTTGAAAGCGGCGCTGAATTAGACGCGAATCAAGAGGGCGAGATGCACGTGCGCGGCCCCCAAGTGATGAAGGGCTATCTCAATCGCCCCGAAGCGACGGCGCAGACGCTCACCGCCGACGGTTGGCTCCGCACCGGCGACATCGGTTACGCCGACGCCGACGGCCATTTCTACATCGTGGATCGCGCCAAAGAGTTGATCAAATACAAAGGTTTTCAAGTCGCGCCGGCAGAGCTTGAAGCCGTCCTGCTCACACACCCTTCGGTGGCCGACGCCGCCGTGATTCCCTGCCCGGACGAAGCAGCCGGCGAAGTGCCGAAGGCTTTCGTCGTGTTCAAAGCGGGAGAGGCGATTGAGACCGAGACGCTCATCAATTTCGTCGCCGAGCGTCTCGCGCCTTACAAGAAAATTCGCCGACTTGAAGTTATCGATCAAATCCCCAAATCAGCATCGGGTAAAATTTTGCGCCGCGTCTTAGTCGAGCGCGAACGGGAAAGAAAGAAATAATAAATGATGAATGTGGAATGATGAATATCACCACGTTGTCGCTTTTCATTCATCATTTATCATTCCGCATTCATCATTTCTATTTGTGCGATGTCACATCTGAAGAATTTTCGCGGCGTCGAAGGGACCAATTTCTTCGAGCAGGATCGCGGGTTGCGAATGCTGCTCGACGAGCTGCTGCCCCGCGCCGTCGCGGAGGAGGTTTATTCGTCGCTCGCGCGCTGTGGCAGTCTCGTCGGCGGGCGTTGGCACGAGTTGGCCTGCGCGGGCAATCGCGCGGAGCATTTGCCGCGCATCATCAAATATGATCGCGCGGGCAACCCAATCGAGCGCGTTGACATGGGGCTGCCCGTCGCGCAATTGCGCCGCGAAGTGGCGGAGTTCGGATTGCTGACCGCGCCGCGCAGCCACTTGCATAAATTCGCGCTCGTCTATCTGCTCGCGCACAACGGCGAGGCATCTCTCGCCTGCCCCATCAGTTGCACCGATGGCCTCATCCAAGTTCTCGAAGCCAAAGGCGCAGAAGATTTACGCGCGACATATTTACCGCGCCTGCGCTCCATCGAGACGCCCTTCGCCGGAGCGCAGTTCGTGACCGAGCAGGCGGGCGGCTCCGACGTGGGCGCGATTGCGGCTGTGGCCCGACCCAACGCGGACGGCTCTTGGTCTCTCACCGGCGATAAGTGGTTCTGCTCGAACCCGGACGAGTTCTTCGCCGTCGCCGCCCGCGTCGTGGATGAGGGAACCAATGCTGCCGCCCGCAGCGCGCCCGGCACGGAAGGGATTGGAGTGTTCTTTGTGCCGCGCGTGCTGCCCGACGGTCGTCTGAATAAGCTCTCGTTGCTGCGGCTCAAGGACAAACTCGGCACGCGCTCGTTGCCGACCGCCGAAATCAAATTTGAGAACGCGACCGCCTATCCCATCGGCGAGCCGCACGAAGGTTTTAAGACGCTGATGTACTATGTCCTCAACGTCTCGCGCGTCCACAACGCTGTCAACAGTTGCGGCTTTCTGCATCGCGCTTTCCTCGAAGCGCGCAATTACGCGCGGCAACGCGAAGCCTTCGGTCACACGATCATCAATTACCCGCTCGTGCAAGAAACGTTGTTGCGTTTGCTCGCGCGCTTGTGGCGGCAACGCCTCTTGACGTTTCGCTTGATCTCGTTGCTGGACCAACACGGCCTCGCGCCCGCCGATGAAGCGCAGGCGATGTGGCAGCGTTTCCTGATCAATCTGGCGAAGTATCGCACGGCTGCGACGCTCACCAGTTCGATCCGTGAAGCGCTCCTCATCTTGGGCGGCAATGGCATCGTCGAAGATTTCACCGTCCTACCGCGCCTCTTGCGCGACGCCATGATCATTGAGACGTGGGAAGGCACGCACAATACTCTCTGTTTGCAGATCGTGCGCGACGCGAGCGGCTCGCGCCTGCTCGAACGCTGGCAGGCCGAAACCAGCCGCGCCCGCGAAGGCTGGCCGCATGACTTTCTCGCCGCAACGCGCCGCCGCTTCACCGCCGCGCACGAAACATTGCGGACGATGATCTCCAGCAATCAGTTTGCCGACAGGCGTTGGGCTGCGCGGCACGCGCGCCGCTTCGTCGATCAACTGGGGAATTTGTTGGAGTTGGCGTGGCTGGCGGAGTTGGCCGTGCGCCACGCGCATGGCGCAGAGCCGGACATGACGGCGGCGCTCTTAACCGTCGTCGCCGCCGATGAGCTACTGCCGGCGGAGCAGATGTTCGCCTCCTTCAGCGAAAAGCTCGACGGGTACGCCGCAGCGCTCATTGACGAAACGCCCGTGACCGCCGACGTTTCGCAGTTGTAGAGCATTCTTCTGAGGACACCCACAATGCACAGCACGACGCAAAGGGTCTCTTCATGCTCGGAAGATTTGCCACAGAGAACGCAGAGAACAGAACTAGAGCCTGAATTAACTGATCGGCCTCTGCGTTCTCTGTGTCCTCTGTGGCTGATCCCTGCTTAGGTAATGAAGAGACCCTTCACGACGCATTCATTATCTGTCTCCATCTGTGTCCGCTGTGATGAGTAGTCGTCAACCCAAAATTGATCTCAAGAGAAATCTCCAACATGAACTTCATTTTGTCCGAACGCTGTGAAAAGCTCCGTCAACAACTGCTCGACTTTATGGACGAGTACATCTATCCCAACGAAGCGACTTACTACGCGCAGATCAACGAAGGCGACCGCTGGCAGCCTGTTCCAATTATTGAAGAGTTAAAAATGAAAGCGCGCGAGGACGGCCTGTGGAATCTCTTTTTGCCGGAGAGCGAAATGGGCGCGGGCCTCTCGAATTTCGAGTACGCGCCGCTGTGCGAAATTATGGGGCGCTCAGAGATGGCTCCCGAAATCTTCAACTGCTCCGCGCCCGACACCGGCAATATGGAAGTCTTGGCGCGTTATGGAACTGACGAGCAGAAAGAGCGTTGGCTCAAGCCGCTCTTGGCGGGCGAGATACGTTCGTGCTTTGCGATGACCGAGCCGGAAGTCGCTTCCTCAGACGCGACCAACATTCAATCGAGCATCACGCGCACAGGCGATGAGTACATCATCAACGGCCATAAGTGGTGGGCGTCAGGCGCGGGCGATCCGCGCTGCCGCTTGATCATCTTTTTAGGCAAGACCGATCCACAAGCTCCCACACACAAACAACAGTCGATGATTTTGATCCCGATAGATGCGCCGGGTGTGCAAGTGAAACGGATGCTGACCGTCTTCGGCTATGATCACGCGCCGCACGGCCATGCGGAGATGACGTTTGAGAATGTGCGCGTGCCGGCGTCGAATATCTTGCTTGGCGAGGGGCGCGGCTTCGAGATCGCGCAGGGGCGCTTGGGGCCGGGACGGATTCATCATTGTCTGCGGCTCATCGGCGTAGCCGAACGCGCGCTTGAAGCGATGTGCCAGCGTGCCAAATCGCGCGTTGCCTTCGGCCAGCCGCTCAGTCAACATGGCACGCTTCGTGCCGAGATCGCCGAATCGCGGATCGAGATCGAGCAAGCCCGCCTCTTAACTCTCAAGGCCGCGCACATGATGGATACAGTCGGCAACAAAACCGCCGCCGCAGAGATCGCGATGATCAAGATCGTCGCTCCGCGCATGGCCGTGCGCGTTATCGACCGCGCCATCCAAGCGCACGGCGGTGCGGGCGTGAGCGGCGATTATTTCTTAGCGTCGGCGTGGGCGATGGCCCGCGCGCTGCGCCTCGCCGACGGGCCGGACGAAGTTCACCGCGAGGCGGTTGCGAAAATCGAATTAAGGAAAAGCTGATGAGTAGCAGCCCGCGCCAAATTCAGCCGCGCATAATAACTAACCGCCGACGGACGCAGGGGAACGCAGAGGAAATTCCAGAACTGAAATTTGTGATCTCAGATTTGAGATCACATCCCATTTCTATTTGTGCCTCTGCGTTCCCCTGCGTCCGTCGGCGGTTAATCCTTCCGCGTGCCGCCTCTAAATATCGTAGTACAACGCGAACTCCATCGGATGCGGGCGCATCCTGAGCGGCGTGATTTCTTTCTCGCGCTTGTAAGAAATCCAGCGCTCGATCAGTTGCGGCGTGAACACGTCGCCCTTCAAGAGAAACTCATGATCGGCTTCGAGCGCGGCGAGCGAAGCGTCGAGCGATCCGGGCAAGGATGGTACGTCCTTCAATTGCTCCGGCGAGAGATCGTAGATGTCTTTGTCGAGCGGCTCGCCCGGATCGATGCGGTTCTGCACGCCGTCAAGGCCAGCCATCAACATCGCCGCGAAAGCGAGGTACGGATTGCACGAAGGATCGGGCGGACGAAACTCCAAGCGTTTCAGTTTCGGGTTCTGCGAAAACATCGGGATGCGGATCGCTGCCGAGCGATTGCGCGCCGAGTAAGCCAAATTCACCGGCGCTTCAAAGCCGGGGACCAGACGCTTATAACTATTCGTCGTCGGCGCGGCGAAGGCGACGATTGCCGCCGCGTGTTTCAGCAAGCCGCCAATGTAATAGCGCGCCATGTCGGAAAGTCCGGCGTAGCCGTCGCCGGCAAATAGCGGCTTCTCGCCTTTCCAGAGCGATTGGTGACAGTGCATCCCCGAACCGTTGTCGCCGTAGAGCGGCTTCGGCATAAACGTCGCCGTCTTGCCGTACTGCCGCGCCGTGTTCTTGACGACGTACTTGAAGATTTGCAAATTGTCCGCCGTGCCTAAGAGCGTCGAGAAACGGAAATCGATCTCGCATTGACCGGCGGTCGCGACTTCATGGTGATGACATTCGACCGTGATCCCACACCCCTCCAAGATCAAAGAAATCTCCGAACGCAGATCGGCCAGCGTGTCGGTCGGCGCGACCGGCACATAGCCTTCTTTGGGACGGATGCGGTAGCCGAGATTCGGTCCCAGCATGTCGTCGCCCGCGCGCCCAGTGGCCCAGTGGCCTTCGTCGGATTCGATAGCATAGCCGGCGGAATGCTGCTCGGCGTTGAAGCGGACGGAATCGAAGACGAAGAACTCGGCTTCGGGGCCGAAGTTGACCGTATCGGCCAAGCCCGTGAAGCGCAGGTAGCCTTCGGCGCGTTGCGCCACCGAGCGCGGGTCTAACCCGTAGCCCTCTTTCGTGATCGGATCGACGGTGTTGGCAATCAAGCACAACGTCGGCTCTTCCGCGAAGGGATCGAGCCAGAACCGTCCGGGGTCGGGGACCAACAACATGTCCGACTCATGAATCGACGCCCAGCCACGCAAGGAGGAAGCGTCGAAGCCGAAGCCGTCCTCGAACGAGCCTTCGTCCAGTTGGTGAATTGGATAGGTCAGGTGATGCCACGCGCCGATGAGATCGGTGAACCGCAGGGAGATGAATTTGGCTCCCTGCTCTTCGGCAAATTTCAAAACAGCTTTAGCGCTCATGTAAAGGTTCCTTCTACTGAAATTTTGATGGGTTTCAATCCGCGCCCCGCTTCGCCGTTGAGGATCAAGACTCTCGCCGGGCGCGTAAGCCAGCTATCCTTAACAAGTGCCGTGCCAATCAACCGCCGACAGCGAAATCCTGAAAAATTCGCCTATTTTCCAGTCATTCCCGAGTGCAAGATTCTCAAGATGACCAGAAGTGTTCATTTTGGCAATCTATCTATTCTGACATTTTTGTTGAATATCACGGCTCGTCATACAAAAATGTTTCGCGACTTTGAGCTGGGCGATGTTGACTGCGTCTTGCTCGTCAAATTACTGCCGAGAGATGAATCAATTCTTCGGAGAACTTCCGCCCTGCCAGTTTTGCGAACAATCAGCTTGTACAAATTTGTCGGACAAATACAGACTCCATACAATTTTGTCGAAAATAGTGCAGGCAATTGCTTGCAGACAACAGAGCGGGAGTTTATCTTTCTTCCGGCTGCGTGTTCGTCGCTTCGTTACACTTCAAAGGCGGTATGGCAACAACGTTCTGCTCAGGAGATTCGTCAAGCAGCGCAAAACTCATGGCTCACATTTCAACCATCAGCGCCGGCGCGCGGCGATCTGGCGCGCATCCGCAAGATCAGTTTGACGCGCGCAAGTTGACGACGCTCTTCGACATCGGGCGGACGCTCGCCGACGCGCCGAACCTCAAGACAGCGCTGGCGCGCACGCTCGCCACGCTCGACGAGCATCACGGTCTGGCGCGCAGCTTCGTGATGCTGCTCGACGCCGAGACGGCGACGTTGCAGACGGAAGCCTGTCACGGCTTCAAGTCTGATGCGGCGCGCGACGTGAGTTACCGCGCGGGCGAAGGCATCGTCGGGCGGGCGTTCAAGAGCGGGAAGCCGATCATCGTGCCGCAAGCGAGCCGCGAGCCTTTGTTGCTGGGCCGCTTTGCCCGGCATGAAAGACGCGGCCACGAGTCGAGCTTTCTGTGCGCGCCGCTGCTCTTGCAGCGCAAGCCCGTCGGCGTGCTGGGCGCTTATCTCAATTACCAAGAGGCACATGACTTCGAGCGCGAGATGCAATTTCTCTCCATCGTCGCGTCGATGATCGCGCAGGCGCTCCGCGTCGAGCATTTCATCGAAGCCGATAAACAGCGCTTGCTCGACGAGAACACGCACCTCAAACAAGAGTTGCGCGAGCGTTACGACTTCAGCCACATCATCGGCAACTCGAACCCGATGCGGCAGGTTTATGAACAGGTCACGCAAGTGGCGCGCACCAATACGACGGTGCTGTTGCGCGGCGAGAGCGGGACGGGCAAAGAAATGATCGCGCACGCGCTGCATTACAATTCTCTGCGCGCGAAAAAGCCGTTCGTCAAAGTTAGTTGCGCCGCGCTTCCCGAAACGCTGATCGAGTCGGAGTTATTCGGCTATGAAAAGGGCGCGTTCACCGGCGCGCAAGGAAGAAAGAAGGGGCGCTTCGAGTTGGCCGACGGCGGCACGCTCTTTCTCGATGAAGTCGGCGATCTCAATATGTCAACGCAGGTGAAGTTGCTGCGCGTGTTCCAAGAGCGCGAGTTCGAGCGGCTCGGCGGTACGGAAACAGTCAAAGTCAACGTCCGCCTTGTCGCCGCCACTAACCGCGATTTGGAGAAAGCCATCGCCGCTGGTCAATTCCGTGAAGACCTCTACTATCGCCTTAACGTCTTCAACATCTTCATGCCGCCGTTGCGCGAGCGCAAGCCCGACATCATGCAACTCGCCGACAGCTTTTTAGAAAAGTACGGGCGCGAGCATGGCAAGCGCATCAAGCGCATCTCGACGCCAGCCATCGACATGCTGACGAGCTATCACTGGCCCGGCAACGTCCGCGAATTAGAGAACACTATCGAGCGCGCCGTGCTGGTTTGTGAGACGAATGTGATTCACGGCCATCACTTACCGCCGACCTTGCAGACCGCCGAAGGCTCCGGCACAATCACGAACGTCTCGCTCACCTCCGCCATCGAAGCCTACGAGCGCGATCTGATCCAAGACGCCCTCAAGACCACGCGCGGCAATCGCACCAAAGCCGCCAAGCTGCTCGACACCACCGAACGCATCATCAGCTATAAGATCAAGAAGTACCGGATCGACCGCGACCGCTTCCGCCATTGAGGAAATGATGAATGCGGAATGATGAATGATGAATATCATGACAGACTTTCGTTTCATTCATCGTTCATCATTCCGCATTCATCATTTCTTCTTCTGTGGTGAATCCACTTCGTCCTCATCATTCAAGTTTCGCTTAAGAACAGCAGCGCGCCTTCCGCACTCTCGCCTCCCTTTGTTATCGCGGACGAGAAGCGATACATTGTCGGCGCGGCGTTCCCCCACACCGGACAACAATTTTTTGGCATGGACAGACAACCGACCGTTCTGAAATTCGGCGGCACGTCCGTCGAAGATACCCGGGCGTTTGCGCGCGTGCGCGAGATCGTAGCGGCGCGACTCGACGCGCGCCCGTTAGTGATCGTCTCGGCAATGAGCCGCGTGACGGACGCGCTGTTGATGAGCATCGAGGGCGTGGCGCGGGGCGAGATGACAGAAGCCGCGCGCTCGCTTGAACAACATTACGAGCGGCATCGGACAGTCGCGCGCGAGTTGCTGCCTGCCGAAGCTGCTGCGAGATTCGAGCTGACGCTCGCAGCCGTCCGCGCAGAGATCAAAAAGCTGTTGCAAGAGTTGGCGGACGACAACACACCGCGCCCGCCGCTGCAAGACTTGATCAGTTCTTATGGCGAGCGTTTGTCGGCTACGCTGCTCGCCGAGACCTTGCGCGCCGGGGGCGTGGACGCGCGTTATGTGGACGCGCGCCGCTGTCTCATCACCGATGAGGAACACGGGTGCGCTGCTCCGCTGATGGAAGAGACCGCACAGCACGCGCGCGCAGAGATCGAACCGCTGCTGGCGGCTGGTTTGGTCCCCGTGCTTGGCGGGTTCATCGGCGCGACATCAAGCGGCGCGACGACGACGCTCGGGCGCGGCGGCTCGGATTACTCGGCGGCGATCTTCGGCGCAGCGCTCCATGCGCGCGAGATTCAAATCTGGACGGACGTGCCGGGCGTGTTGACCGCCGATCCGCGTTTGGTCCCCAACGCACGCACGATCTCGCGCCTGTCCTATGCAGAGGCGGCGGAGTTGGCTTTCTTCGGCGCGAAGGTCTTACATCCGAAGACAATCCTGCCAGCGGTGGTACGCGGCATTCCCGTCCGCATCTGCAACTCGCGCGACACCGCAGCGCCCGCCACCGTCGTCTATTTCGACGCCGAGATGACGCCGCGCACCGTCAAAGCCATCGCGTTCAAGAAGGGCGTCACTATCGTCCACGTCACTTCGGCGCGAATGCTCGGCGCTTACGGTTTCCTACGCGCGATCTTTGAAGTCTTCGACGAACATCGGACGGCAGTGGACGTAATTGCGACTTCGGAAGTCAGCGTCTCTTTAACGCTCGAAGATACGAGCGCGCTCGATGCGGTCGCGCGCGATTTGCAGCGGGTCGGGGCAGTGCGGGTCGAACCGTCACGGGCCATCATCAGCATCGTCGGCGAGGGCTTACGCAGCACGCCGGGCATTGCAGCCCGCG
>JALZKK010000012.1 GCA_030859285.1 Acidobacteriota bacterium
GATTTGCTCTCGCATCTCGGTGTCGCGCGTGAGGCGAGCGTGATGACGGGCGGCGCAGTGCGCTTGTCGCTTGAAGAGCCGAAGCGAATTGCGGGAAAGACTGAGGACTTAACTTCCGTCGATGTACAGGCTCCTGATCTGTGTCCGCGTTTTACGGCGCGGGTGGTGCGCGGCGTGAAGATTGGTCCCTCTCCGGCGTGGCTGGCGGAGCGCTTACAAGCGGTCGGGCAACGCTCGATCAACAACGTCGCGGACATTACGAACTACGTGATGCTTGAGCTGGGGCAGCCGCTTCACGCCTTCGATCTGGATAAGTTGACTGAACAGCGAATCGTCGTGCGCCGCGCGCGGGCGGGCGAACGTGTGCAGACGCTTGATGAAGTGGAGCGCGAACTTCATCCAGAGATGTTGGTGATTGCGGACGGCGTGCGCCCCGTCGCCGTCGCGGGCGTGATGGGCGGCGCGGAGACTGAGATTTCCGAGACGACGACGAGCGTTCTCATCGAGTGCGCTTACTTCGCGCCCGTTTCGATTCGCCGCACCTCGCGCGCGTTGGAGCTGCGGACGGAAGCCTCGGATCGTTTCGAGCGCGGCGTCGATTATGAAGGACAGTTGCGCGCGCAAACTCGCACCGTCGCGCTGATCTGCGAGCTGGCCGGCGGGGCGGCGACTGAAGATGCGATTGATGTTTATCCGAACCGTTCGTCTCCGCCGGTGATCGAATTGCGATTCTCGCGCGTCGGTGAGTTAACCGGTGTAGATGTCGCTCCGCGCGAAGCGCTTCGCATCTTGGGCGCGCTCGGTGTGCAGCCGTCTGGCCGCGAGCAGAACGGAAAAGAATCTGCGGGCAATGCGGCAGAAGTTAAGGACATCACCAACAGCGCGAGTGTTAATTTCGTCAGCCCGTCTTGGCGTACAGACATTCGGATCGAAGAGGATTTAATTGAAGAGGTCGCGCGGCACGCCGGCTACGACAAGATCGAGGCGATGTTGCCGCCATCGAGCGGCGCGGGCGAGTACCGCGCGAATGAAGACCGCCGCCGCGCCGCGCGCCGCACGCTGACTGCCGGCGGATTTGACGAGGCGTTCAACTTCAGTTTCATCGACGCGGCGGCGCACGACGAGGGGTTCGAGTTGTTGCCCACACTCACTCAGCAGGCAGGCGAGAACGATGCGCGATTCGTGACGCTGGACAACCCGATCATCGAAGGCGCGGCGCGCATGAGAGCCACGCTGTTGCCGGGCCTGCTTGCGTCCGTCCGCCACAATTTCAATCACGGCACGCGCGATGTGTGTCTGTTCGAGATGGGCCGGGTCTTCGCCGCCAACACTGAACCGGGACGCTTGCCCGTCGAACGCGAATCGTTCGCACTCGTGGCGACCGGCGGCGCGCTCGAACAAGGAACAGCGGCAGCCTCGCGCGAGAGTGATTTCTATGATCTCAAGGGCGCGCTCGATGCGGCGGCTGACGCGATGAAACTCAGCGCGTTGGAGTTCAAAGCAGAGAGTGTCAAACATCTGCGCGAAGGTCAGGCCGCGAATGTTTCGCTCGGCGGGCAAGTTGTTGGCTTCATTGGCCGGCTCGCAGACGCGGTTGCCGCAGGGTACAAATTCCGCCAGCCCGTCTATGTCGCCGAAGTGGATTTGAGCGCGCTGTTCGAGAGTGCGGAAACGCTCGTGCGCTACACGCCGCTGGCTCGCTTCCCGTCGGTCGTGCGCGACCTATCGCTCCTCGCCGACCGTCGCGTGACTTTCGCAGAGATGCGCGACGCCATTCTCGATCTGCATCTGGAAAACTGTCGCCACGTCTCGCTGGTTTACGTTTACGAAGGCGAGCGCGTGCCGGAAGGCCAACGCTCCGTCACGCTCCGTATCGAGTACCGAGCCGACGAACGCACACTCCGCGACGAAGAAGTTGACGCCTTGCACGGGCAAATCGTCAGTACCCTTGAAGGTCTAAAAGAGGATAGAGGATAGAAGGTAGTAAGAAAGTCTCTTTCACTGTTCTCTATCCTCTATCCTCTATCCTCTGACCTCTGCCTTTTTCCTTGCGCTCGTCGGGCTGAAGTCGCATAATCGGGCGGCAATTTTTGGATCGTTTTAGTGAGGAGAAATGATGGTCGGCTTAACCGGATTAGAAAAATTTTCGCATCTCGAAGACAAGATTTACCGCACCATCGAGTTGACGAAGGCGCTTCGGCAAGAGAAGGAAGTATTGGAGCGCGAGGTCTCGAACAGTCGCCGCGAAATGGGCGCGCTGATGGACGAAAAAGATCGTCTGGAAGTGCAAGTCGAGCGATTGTTAGCCGAGCGCGACACGATCCGCATGAAGGTCGAAGCAATGCTCGACGCTATTGCGGTCCTCGATCCAGAGATGGCTGAAGCCGTCAGAAAATGAGCGGCGACCGAGAGGAATTTAAGAGATGAGCGCCATCAAAGGCACGATTGATTCGCCCACGACGCCCACCATCCGCGTGGAAATTTACAATCAGATTTACAACATCCGTTCGGACGGCGACAGCGAGTATGTCATGCAACTCGCCGAGTTCGTGGATCACCGCATGAGGGAAATCTCTTCCGGCACGCTCACCATTGATTCACTCAAAGTCGCGATCCTCGCCGCGCTCCACATTGCCGATGAACTGCACCGCTTAAAGCGGCTCCACGAACAGGCTGACGCCCAACTCGGCGCGCGCAGCGCCGAATGCGCCGACATGCTCGACCGCCTCCTCAAAGCCCGCCAAACTGCCGAACCGCACAGCAATATCTCGTTTTCGTAAGAGGATAGCGGATAGCAAGAAAGATTATTTCACTAACCTCTAATCTCTAGCCTCTATCCTCTTTGCCGTGTTAGTATGCATCCCGGCTGAAGGATTTTTTCTGCGTGGTGCGTCACCGCTTGACGATGATTGAGCCAACGCCGTGAGTAAGGGAGACCGACGCCGCACTTGCCAGTGCATTCTCTCAGAGTTAGAGAATTGCCAGAGGCTGCGGCTCTTCAAAGGTCACCCACCTGTTTAGTGCAGGTTCAATTACGGCTGCGGAGCGGCCTCGCGGATACCCTTCGGCTCTTCTTTTTAGAGTCTGGCGGCTGAAGTCTGAAGTCAAAGGCTTGCGCGTCTTGACTTCAGACTTCAGACTCCAGACTTTAAGTTTATGAGAGTACTGATCTTCGGAGATGTGGTGGCGCGGCCCGGACGGATCGCGGTGTTGGAGCGCGTCGAGGATTTGCGCGAGCAGCACCAAATCGATCTCGTCGTGATGAACGCCGAAAATGTGGCGGGCGGCTTCTCGATCACGCCGTCGCTCGCCGACGAGTTATTCCGTAGCGGCATCGACGTGATGACCTCCGGCAATCACATCTTCGACAAGCGCGAGGTGATCCCCTATATCGAGAAACAGCCGCGCTTGTTGCGCCCCGCCAATTATCCACCGGGGACGCCGGGTAAGGGGCTGTGGCTCGGCGAAGTGAAGGGCGTGAAAGTCGCCGTGTTAAATTTGATCGGGCGCGTTTTTATGGGGCCGGCGGATGATCCGTTTCGCGTCGCTGACGAGTTGGTGAAATCAATCCCCGCAGACGTGCGCGTGAGGCTCGTGGACATGCACGCGGAAGCGACTTCGGAGAAGGCGGCAATGGGTTGGTTCCTCGACGGGCGCGTGTCCGCCGTGACGGGTTCGCACACACACGTCCAAACCGCAGACGAGCGCCTCCTGCCCGGCGGCACAGCTTACCTCACCGACACGGGAATGACCGGCAGCTATTCCGGCGTCATCGGGATGAACCGCGAAGACGTGATCGCCCGCTTTACCACTGTCACCAACCGCCGTGCGGAGAATGCCATCGGCGACGTTCGCATCTGCGCCGCCGTCATCGACATCGACGAAGAGAGCGGACGGGCGCGCGAAATCACACGTCTATCGCTATCGCACCAGTCTTAAAAATAACGCCAAGCTGAGTTGGTCATCACCGCACCTCAGCGATTTTGTTCGACGGCGTGCAGGTAGCTGCCCGGAGGCCGGTATTCAACTTCTGCGGCTTTCCTCATCGATTCGACGGCTTCTTCGACCGTCAACAGCGGCGTGGTCTTAACTGACTTGACGGCTCCGCCCGCTGAGACGGCGAAAGAGAAAGCGGCGAGGCTGATATTGTCCGGCATCTGAATCAGCCAGACGATGTCGCAATCGCCGAAAGTGAACCAAGCGTTCTCGACGCTCCCACCTAGCTCTTCAATCAACGGGCGCACAGCCTCAATGCGGTTCTGCGGATATTTAACTAACGTCCGCCACGTCTCGGTCGTGTAGGCGACCTGCACTAAATAGTAAGCCATTTTCGGCTACCTCTCTTTCTTCGGAAGGGCGATCAGTCGGGTGATGCTGGCGAGGTAACGGTGAAATGCGGAAAGACGAGGAATACTGAATGCGATAAAATCTCAGCCCGTTCGGGCGCGCTAGGGCGCGCTGTCTTCGGGGACGCGACCGGCGCGTTGCGGTATTTGCGAAGTGTGGATGTCTTCTTCAGGAGCGGCTGACAAAAGCGCGCGGTAGTGTTCGGGCATCGAGCGAACGCGCCCGTTACCGTTGGTGATAACGTGGCCGGTCTCGCCTTCGGCGATCACTTGGCCGGTCTGGGCGTGCAGAATTTCGTAGCCGAAGCGGACGGAACGGCGGCGCAACTCTGTGATGTGAGTGCGGATCACCAGCTCATCGTCGTAATGGGCCGGCGCTTTGTAGCGGCAGTAGCTTTCGGCGACAACGAGGAAGGCGTCTGCTTCGTGTTCCATGTCGCGGTAGGAGAAGCCGCGCGCGCGGCAGAATTCGGTGCGGCCAATCTCAAACCAAATCAGATAATTGGCGTGATAGACGACGCCCATCTGATCCGTCTCGGCATAGCGCACGCGCACCGACGTTTCGTGCCACACGTCGAACAAAGCATCGTTAATTGCCGCCGCGTCCATCATCCCCGAAAAAGTCTCCCGCAGAAGTTGCTCTTGAGGCCAGCCGCAAACTACATTACCGTTATTCCGCGCTCTC
>JALZKK010000332.1 GCA_030859285.1 Acidobacteriota bacterium
CGGTCAGCGCGAGGTCAGCGCGCTCGTCGCCGCGTCCCCAATAGGAGAAACCACCGTCGGCGGCGCGATACGATAAGAGCCGTTCGTAGCCGAGACGGAGATAGCGTTGCGCGTTAAGGGCGACGGGCGGCAGCTTGTCTGGTGCGAATCCCGCGCGTTGGTAATGACGCAAGACGAGCAGGCTCGGATAGGCGGAAGAGATCGTCTGTTCGCCGCAGCCGTAGGGCCGCGACATGATCGCTTCGATGCTCTCGACAACGTGCGCCAGCAGATTCGGGTAAATCTTCAACTCGGCGCGGGCAGTGTTCGGGAGCGCGTCCGCCGGGATGTCGATGGCAAGCGCGGCAGCGTCACCGAAGATGCCGGCGGCGGTGTGCGCGATCTCCGCGCCGTCTGGATGGACATGGACGCCGCGCTCGATGGCGTCATCGGCGTCGCCGGCCATCGCGGTGATGCGCTGCTTGCCTTCTTTGACTGACGCGATGGCGCGGAAATCGAACGTCTCGCGCACGGCATCGCCCGCCGGCACGCGCATCTGCTTGTGTGTGGGACCAAGCATCGTGAACCAATCTTCCGGCTTGATGTCGAGCGCGACTTGCTGCGGCGTGGCGAGATAATTTCGCACGACGACGGGCAGGGCGATCTCGTCGCCTTCGGTTAAGACGCGCGGCGGATCGTGTTCGACGAAGAATGGTTGAAAGGCTTGAATCTCACGCTCGGCTATTCCGATCTCGCCGTCTGTGGTCGAGCCGATGACGGACATCTTCCATGTCGTGATGTTGTCGGCGAGCTTGAAACGAATTTGCGCGCGCCCCTGTCTGTCAGTTTCGACGGACGGCTGCCAGACTAGCGTTTCAGGAAAATACTCGCGCAGTCGCGGCGTGGAAGTCGCGCCGTGCGTAGTGCTAGCGCCGGGCTTGAGGTGAAAGAAGTTTTGCGGAAGTCTGCCGTTGCTCGGTAGCTCTTCGATTTGCATTGCCGAAAGGCTGTGCGAAGTAGTTGTGCTGGTCGCTTCCGCTACCGAACTCATAACCGTCACCGTTTCGCTCACTCCGCCGACATCGAGCGTGAGATCGAGTGGCGTAAACTGACCAGCTTTGACCGGCACATCGGTAATGATCGTGTTTTTGAAGTAAGCAGCGGAGACCGTCACTTGATACATGCCGATTGGCAAGTTTCTCAAATAAAACTTGCCGTCGTCCGCGCTCGTCGCTTTGTAAATCTGCGCCGTCGCGTTGTTTTTCGCTTCGACGGTCGCGCCCGGAACGACTGCGCCTTGCGGATCGGTGACTGTGCCGATGAGCGCGCCGGTCATTCCTGAAAATGAAATTGGCTGGACGGCGACGGGCATCGGTTCTTGCTCCTTGCTCGTCTGCTCGGCGACGATGCGCGAGAAAGTGGCGATGTCAAAATCATCGCTGGTCCCTTCCTTGCCGTCTGCGCCTGCGCTGCGGAGGTCGAGGTAGTTGACGTGCTGCGTGATCGGCGTGACTTCCGTCTTTTGCTGTTGCGGCTGGCCGAAGCTCGCATAACTTTGAATCCGCACGCGGTCGGTGTAACGCGCGTCGCGGCGGAACGTGACGTAGAGCGGGCGATCCCAGCCGTCGCGCAACAGCGTCCCTTTGTTCAGGCCGGCGCGTGCGAGCGCGTCGTCAAATTCGGCGACGGTCTGCGGAAAGTTATTCGTGGCCGCGAAGTGCCTGCCGAGCGCGTCGTCAATTTCAGCCTTCAACAGTCGCGTGTAATCAATCGAAGAGTTCCACACAAACACATCGTCGTGCGTCTCCGCATTCCCTATTTTTTGATCCGGCCCGCCGCTGCGGACGTTGATGAAATAATTTTTCGTGTTGACGCCGAAGCCGGGTTGAAAAGGCTGGCCCCACGGATCGCGCATGGCGTCGAGATCGATGCCTTCGCGCGCGAGTTCGCTTTTGAGTGTGGCAGCGTCGCGGACGAACTGGCCTGTCCGCGCATTGAAGCGTGCGACGGCGCGGTTGATGGCTTCGCCGAGAGGACGAAAGTAAGGCCGCGCAAAACGGGCGATGGTGAAATCGTCGGCAGTATCGAAACGCTTATCCGCGCCCGCGCAGATGAACGCGGTCACGTCCGTTTCGCGCTCGACGAAGAACGACGCGCGATAGGGCATCCCCCACGGATCGCGCAGGTCTGAGAAGTTGATGCCGGCAGGGAAGAGAAGACGGTGCAGCATCTCCGCATTCGTCGGATAGATTTGTTGCTGCGCGTAGCTCGTCTCCAACAGAGACTGCAAAGGATTGAGTTGCATCGTGAGCAGCGAGTTGAAAACGCTGCTCAAATTCGTCTCAAACTGATCGCTGCCGAATAACTGTGGCGTGTAGCCGCTCTCGCGCAAGAGAATCTCGGCCACCAAGTCGAAGCCTTCCGGCAAAGGTTTTTTAAGATCAACTTTCGCCAACTCGCCGCGCGAGACGCCGGCCAGCGTATCGCCGTAGCCGCGCCACGCGCGGTACAGACTGCTGAAACCAGCGCCGCCGGAAAAGTCGCTGTCGATGCGTGCGCGCTCTTCCACCGCTTTGTCGAAGACGACGACGCCGAGCGCGCTCTCGATCAATCGACCGTCAGGGGCGCGGACGCGAAAATCCGCGAGCGCTTCTTCGCCGGGCCGGTAGGTTGCGCGGCTCAACTCGACATCCAATTTCAGATCGCGGTCGCGCGGGAAGAGAATCGTGCGACCGGCTGAAGGATAATCGTAGCGGTCGAAATTTTCTTCGGAGAGTGAGTAAGCCGAGACGGCCACTTCGTCTTTGAGATCGCTCGTGTATGGAATGACAAGCGACGCGCGCCCGTCGTGCAACTGAACCATCTCGGAGCGAATGACGCGACCTTCGCGCGCGACATCGACGGCGACTTTCATCCGCGCTTCGCTCGCTTCGATTCGCACCTTGACGGGATCGCCGGGGCGGTAGAACGGCTTGTCGGTCTCGACGCGAATGATCGCGCGATCCCAGAAATCGAAATTCTCATTGCGATGCCCGGACGCGCCTTTGCCATCGCGCGCGGTGAGACGTAGATCAGCATCATCCTCATCCGCCTGTTCTTGAAGTCGCAAGCCCGGCACTTTCGCCACACCGTACTTGTTCGTTCTGACGTTGCGAACGACGGGCGCGGACAGGCGTCCCGGCGTCTCGTCGTCCGCGTCGGCTTCGTCTTCATCCCTGATCTGCACTTCGCAATCGGCGGCGGGCGTGCCGTCGGCATAAGACGTGGAGACGTAGAATTGAAGCGGCAGCTTCGATGATTGCCGCCCGTCCCCTGTGATGACATAGATGTGAATCGCTTCCTTCGTCAGCCGCACGTCGAAGCGGCGTTGTTCGGTGCGGTTGGTCGTCGGATCGGTGAAGTATGCGGCGTAACTCAGATCGCGGAAGCGCGGTGCGTACTCGCCGTCTCCGTCGTCAAGCAGATCGTCGAACTCTTCCTTAAAATCGAGGCGGGCGGTGAAGCGTCCGTTTTTGTCAGTCTCGCCTTCATGCTGCTCGCCTTCGTCGATGTCCCATTTCTGTTCGCGGTAATTCCATGTGCGCTCTTTCTCGCGGACGACGCGGACGCGCCCGCGCGTGACCGGCTGGCCGAAAAGGTAGTCGGCGCGGACTTCGACTGCGGCGCTCTGGCCGGGCAGGTAGAACACGCGATCCGGCTTGGCGTTGACGACGAAGTTAGGCAACTCGTAACGACTGATGCGGACAGCGGCATAACCTTGCGGAGAATTCTCGTACTCTGCGCCGCCCAGTTCGATGCTCAAATTGTAATCGCCGAGGCGCGTGCCTTCGGGGATCGGCCAGTCGGCGCTGGCGACGCCGAAGCGTGATGTCTGGAGCGGCGCGCGAAAGACGGTGATGCCTTCGGGGTCTGTGATTTTGAGCGTGGCCGGGGCGTTGGCGAGCGCGCGTCGTGTCGCGTCGAAGGCGAGCGCGCGCATGTGCAATTCCTGTCCCGGTTGATACAGCGTCTTGTCGGTGGTGACGAGAATGTTGGCGAAGTTGTTGAGTTGAATATCGGCCTCAGCCTCTTGCCGGAAGTCGCCATGCCAAGCGTTGACTTTGATCCGGCCTTCGTTCCCTGCGATGCGTCGCGGCAGCACGAAAGCGAGTGCCGCAAATCCTTCCGCGTCCGTCGAGCCGGATGCTTTCAACGTTACGTCATTCTCGCCTGCCTCAAACTTGATCTCGGCTGCCACCGACACGCCTGCGACCGGGCGCGCAGTAAGCGGGTGTGTAGCGCGGGCGCGGGCGTGGTAATCCGTCCCCCCGCGCGCGAACTGCGGCGCGGCGACGCGCAGCTCGAACACGTCCGGCGCGATCATTTGCGAGAGAGAGATGTATCCCTCAATCGCCGCCGGCAGCGCGCTTTGCGCGACCGGCGATGGACTGGTCCCCTCATGCGCGCCGGGCGTGATACGGTAACGCAAGCGTGACAGCATTAACTGCCGGCGCTGGTCATTAGTCAGTGATGCAGTGAGTGAAGGCGCGAGCGCGGCGACCAATTTGTTTGTGCCGGGCCGGATGCTCTCGTCGCGTGTCGCGGCGGCGCGGACGCGATTCTGCGGGTCGAGAATTTCGAGGCGGACGCGCGCCGGGATAGTTCGTCCGGCATCGTTCTCAAGGGTGAGCGTGACGCTGGTCCCGCCGGAGTTGAAGTTGATTTTGGTGTCGGCTTCATTCAGTCGGAGCAGCGGCGAAGGTGCTGCTGCTGAAATCGGAACGGAGTTGAGACACACCGCTAGACAGAGTAGAAGGGAGAACCATCTACGGCTCATGTTGGGCTACCTCCGAATTGCGCGTGTGATGCGCGCCGGCCTGCGGAAGGTTGCGGGCTTGGAGAATAAAATCGTAGCGGTCAGCGAATCGGGGCGCAGGCGCGAGGGCGCGAGAGGAAGTTGACGCGAGTCAGTATGCCGGCTGGGACGCGATGGAGGGATAAAGAGTGCCGGGCAGCTTCCTGACAAAATTACTGTCAGCTACCCGGCGTCACTTGAGATCGATCCGGCGGCGGGCGCGGGCCGCCGTCTTGTTCAGTTAAGCGAAAGCTATTTCTTTCTGCTCCCTGATGACGGCGTGACGGCCTTGACCGCGCTGCTCAAAGCATCGCCAGCGCCGGACACGACTTTGACGACAGTCCGCTTCGTCGTCGCCACCACGCCTTTTCGCGCCGCGGCAGATTTCTTGCCCGCCGCCCTTCTTTGCGCGCGCTCGGCGGGAGTTACTTTCTGCGAGGCCGATTTCTTGGTCCCACCGGCCTTCTTGCTCGTGGATTTCTTGCCTGCCGCCTTTTTGCCGCCTCCGCGTGAGGCGCTTGAATTCTTCTGTGCCTTTTTAGTTGCCATCAATACGCTCTCCTTTTGTCTGTGGTGGTGGCTCACTCAGGGGAGAGGGATTAACCACGAAGGACACGAAGCGCACGAAGGACACGAAGCGGAAGAGAAGAGGGATCATGCAGACTCGTCAGGAATTGCCGCCCGTCTGTAGTGCCTCATTTATTTCCGTCCTTCGTGTCCTTCGTGCGCTTCGTGTTTATCTCCCCACTGTGAGCCACTGCCTGTCTGTCAACCTCGGGTTGCTCAGTTCGACCGGCGCACGCCGATGCAAGACTGTAGCCGTGTCGCCACTGGCATCCGTCGCCGACCTCCCCGACTGAGCCGAATATCCACACGCTAACAAAATGCATTTGCTGAAGCAATACATTTCACGTGATCGCCGCTTACTCTCGGATGATGGCGGCGGAAAATCGTGAAGCCGGAAACCAGTTCATCACCCGCGTGCAACCTCGCGTCGCAACGCACGCAACCAAGCGACAACTTCAAGTGCCTTCATCGGCGGCAGTCTTCGATCTGCAAATTTTTAAGTCTCCCGTCTCTCTCTGCTGCCGTCAAAAAACTTTCTGCCGTTCGCGTAACTTTTCCGGTGCGGGCGGTAATACAACTGTGACAGTTGATCCCCGCTGTCGCTTGAGAGTCGAGCCTGTCGATCTTGGCGGACGAATTAACAGACGAAGGATTACTCGAACGGGCGCGCGGGGGCGACGAGGCGGCGTTTCTGTCGCTGTATGAGCGTTACCGCGCGGCGGTGTACCGCTTCGCCTTTCGTCTGCTCGGCTCGACGATGTTGGCCGAGGATGTGGCGCACGATTGTTTCTTGAGTTTGCTCAGGCAGCCGCACCTTTTCGATCCGGCGCGCGCTTCGTTGCGGACTTATCTCTACGCGGCGGCGCGGAATCTCGCGCTGAAACAGTTTCGGCGGCAGCGTGGCGAGGCGGCGTTGGATGATTGTGTGAGCGAGCCGCGCGCGCCGGAAGCGGAGCAGCCGTTGGATCAGTTGCTGGCGGCGGAATTGACGGAGGCGGTGCGGAACGCCATCGAGGGTTTGCCGCCGTTGCAGCGCGAGGCGTTGGTGTTGTTTGAGTATGAAGAACTGTCGCTCGCGGAGATCGCGGAAGTCGTCGGCGCAGATGTGGGAACGGTGAAAGCCAGATTGTGGCGGGCGCGCGAAGGATTGAGAAAGACGTTGGCCCCATATCTGGCAGCGCGCGGCGCGGGTGTGCTGCGGAGGGAGAAGCGCGGGTGAGAGACGGATTGGAAGAGTTGGAAATGATGTCGTTGCCGGAGAGCGGCGACGAACTGGATGAGTTAGTTGAGAGT
>JALZKK010000383.1 GCA_030859285.1 Acidobacteriota bacterium
CGCAGGGCAACAGCTTCGCATGAGCGCGACTCAGCGGTCGATACATTGGTTCGTCATCCGACTCTAGAGCAGTTTTGGGTTGGGTTTACCTCTCAGAGGAACGGGCCGCTTGTGCTGGGAGCGCGGACGTCCCGCCCGCCGTGAGCGCGAGAGCGCGAATAAAGCGTTCGTAGCACAGGACGTTGAATGGCAACGAAAGTCGGTTAGCTCGCCCGAAGCGAGCTTGCGGACGGGACGTCCGCGCTCCCAGCACAAGCGGCGCGCTCCGCACACGGGTTGAGTACACGCACACGTAATCCGATCTAAAAACGAAATTGATACCGCGCGGTGACGCTGCGACCGGGACCGTCAACGCCCCAGCCCGGATTGCGATAGTTCTTGTCGCCGATGTTCTCGAAGTCGATTGAGACTGCTTGTTTCTCGTTGAAACGAAATCCCCCGCGCATGTTGATGAGGCCGTAGCCGGGGATGGCCGCGAAGAGCGGGACGGGCGTTTGATCGTCGGCGACGCGCACGCCGTTGATGATCGCGCCGATGGGCAGCAGACGATTCTGCACCTGCACGAGCGTCTCGCCGGTGGCAAGCAGGATGCCGCCGGCTGAGTTGCACTGGCCGTTCGTGCCGGCCGTCGTCAGGCCGCGCACGCACGCGCCTCTGCCGAAGAAGTTTTGCATGTTGGCGCGTGAGCGCACCGCGCCGGTGCGCCGGTCGGCGAGATCAAGCGTCGAGAGCCGTTCTTGTCGTCCGGCCAGCGTCGAATAGCCTTCGATCCAAAAGCGTCTGCCGGACGGTTGGTAGCGCAAGCGCAAGAATCCGATTTGCGGGGGAATCCCTCCGCCGCCGAGATTCGGCGGCTCGCCCGTCATTCGATCAGCGGCGTGAAGGTAAGTGTAGTTGCCGCCGAACATCCACGAATCTGTGGGACGATAGTTAAGGGTGTATTCCAGTCCCTTCAGCCGCGTGTCGGTGAAATTCGCTTGGACCAGCACGGGCGACGTTGAGAGCGAGACGAAGACCGCGCCGATGGCGTTCTGGCTTTCAATACGTTGGCTGCCGAGAGAGAGGCCAACCGCGCCGGGCGGCAGAATCAACGTCTGTCTCACGATGCTGTCGGTGTAATCGATCACGAAGCCGGTCAGTTCCGTCTCGATGCGGCCCTTGCGGTAGCGCAGGCTGAGATCATAGTTGTTGCTCGTTTCCGATCTTAGCGGCGACACTTCGACGCCCGTCGAGACCGCGTTCGCATCGGCGGTCGTCCCGATAGTTGCGCCTAAGCCTAAGACATCGGTCGTCGCCACTTGAAAGCCAACTCCCACTAATCCGGTGGAGCCGAGGCTGGTGATGTTCGGGGCGCGAAAGCCCCGGTTGTAATTGAAGGCGACGTTCAAGCCGTCAACGATGGTCGCCACCGCGCCGACGCGGCCTGAGAAATCTGCGACGCGCAGAGAGTCGTCGGGGAAAAGCGGTTGGCCGTTGACGAGCGGGCTATTTGCGGCGCGCGAACGATACGAGCCGACGTTGTAGCGCAGCGCGCCGCTCAGACGCAGGCGATCAGGAACGGCATCAAGCGAGTCCTGCACGTAAACGCCGGCGAGGAGGTAACGAGCGCCGTTCGGCACGCGCGGGCGCGTCGGCGTAAACATACCCGTTGCCGGGTTATTCATGTCTGGCTGGAAAGTGTAAGAAGGGGCGTCAACCGTGTCGCGGTAGATGTCTCCGCCGACGAGGAAGTTGTTGCGTCGTGTGATCTGTTTGTCGAGATAAAAGCTGAAGCCGACCGCGCTCGTGCGCTCTTTGTCGTGCGTGATCGCGGCGAAGGGATTGCCTTGCCCGCCTTGATTGACGCGCTCCTCGCGCTGGCTGTTGTAAGAGAGTGTGGCCGACAAATGATCGAAGAAGCCGACGCCCTGTTTGGCGTATCGCAGATAGCCGAAGTCGAGCATCAGATTGCGGAGGTCTGCGACGAGGTTGCCGTCGCCGCCGAGTAATTGATCATAACGCTTGCCGCCGTCCTGCTGGCTGCGCTGGTAACGAAAATTGATTTGCTGGTCGTCGGTCGGCGCAAAAGTTAAATGGAGCGTGCCGCCGTACTGTGTAAAAGCCGTGTCGGACAGCCGCGACTCGCCGGCGATATTTGAGGGAAGTCCGAGAAAGCGCGTGATCGCCGAGTGGCTGTCAATGCCGCCGCCCGGTCGCAGAGTATTGACGCGACGACCGACGACATTAGCCAGAATGCCGAACCGCTGTGTGCCGTAGGTCATCAACACGTTGCTGCCGAAGGAGAGATCGGCGCTGGTAAAGAAAGTGTTAATCTCGCCGTGCGTCTCCGGCTTGGCGGAGCCGAGTTGCGGTTGACGCGAGAGCAACTGCACCGTACCTCCGAGCGAGTCCGAGCCGTACTGCGCGGTGTTCGGCCCGCGCAGCAGTTCGGCGGAACTCAAGGATGTCGGCTCGTTCAAATTAAAGAAAGTGTTGATACCGCCGCGTTGCGTCGAGTTGGTGTAGCGCACGCCGTCAACATAGACCCCGACTTCGGTCAAGCCCCGCACCAGTACCCCTCCGATGGTCGGACTTGTGCGCTGAAGCGAGACGCCGACCTCTTCGTCGGCGACTTGCGCGAGAACGGCGGTCGTGCGCTGGAGAATCGCGTCGTCGGCAATGACGTTGACCTGCTGCGGTACTCTCGCTCTATCTTCCGCCAATCCCGTCTCCGCCGTCACCGTCACCTGCTCGGCGATCTGTGTCACTTCCAGCGAGACGTTGACAGTGGCAACGCCGTCCGGCGTCACCTGCACAGCCTCGCGCCGCGAACTGAAATCCGGTCGGGAGACCTGCACTACGTAGGAGCCGGGCGGAACGTCTGTCATCTGGAAGCGACCTTCGGCATCCGTCTCAGTCCTGCTCAACACTTGCCCCTGCGCGTTAATGAGCCGCACTTCCGCCATGCCGACAACCGCGCCGGAACTGTCCCTGACAACGCCGGAGACACCGCCGCCCGATGCTCGTGACGGCTGTGCAATGACGCTACCGAGCGGACATGTGTGCAACAAGATTGTGATCGCGAGCGCGATCCTTAGAGAGGGCAGACGTTTTCCCATAATGCGATTCATCGTTCTTCTCGATAAAGATCAGCCTTCATCGTCACAAATGCCTTCCGCGCCGCTTCGATTGTCCGCTCCAACAACTTGTCCGTGTGCGCGAGGCTGATGAAGCCGGCCTCGAATTGTGAAGGCGCGAGATACACGCCCGCCGCAAGCATCGCGTGGAAGAATTTGGCGTAGGTCTCGCGGCTGCTCCGGGCGGCGCTGGTCCAGTCCGTCACCGGCACGTCGGTGAAGAAGGTCGTCCACATCGAGCCGACGCGATTGGTGACGGTCGGGATACCGGCTTCGTCTGCCGCTGCGCTCAAGCCCGCGCAGAGGCGCGCTCCGGCGCGTTCGAGTTGCTCATACACTGATCTATCGCGCAGTCGTTTCAAGGTCGTGAGTCCGGCAGTCATCGCGAGCGGATTGCCGGAGAGCGTGCCGGCTTGATAGATCGGGCCGGCGGGCGCGATGTGATTCATGATCTCGCGGCTCGCTCCGTAAGCTCCGACGGGCAACCCGCCGCCGATGATCTTGCCGAGCGTCGTAATGTCGGGCGCGACGTTGTAAAGCTCCTGCGCGCCGCCGCGCGCGAGGCGAAAGCCGGTCATCACTTCGTCGAAGATCAAGAGTGCGCCATGTTGCTGCGTCAGATCGCGGACTTCCTGCAAATAGTTTTCTTGGGGCGGAACGCAACCCATGTTGCCGACGACCGGCTCGATGATGACGGCGGCGATCTCATGCGGAAATTGCTCGAAGACTTGCGCGAGCGCGTCTGCGTCGTTGAAGGCGACGGTCAGCGTCTCTTGCGCGAGCGCGGGCGGCACGCCGGGACTGTCAGGCAAGCCTAAAGTTGCAACGCCCGAACCGGCGCGCACCAAGAGCGCATCGCCGTGTCCGTGATAGCAGCCCTCGAACTTGACGATCTTCGTCCGCCCCGTCACGCCGCGCGCGAGGCGGAGCGCCGACATCGTGGCTTCCGTTCCGCTGTTGACCATCCGCACCATCTCAACGGACGGCACGGCGTCGATGATCTCTTCCGCGACCTCGATCTCCAACTCAGTCGGCGCGCCGTAGCTCGTCCCCCGCGTGAGCGCGTCCCGCAAAGCCTCGATCACTTCCTCGTCCGAATGACCGAGAATCATTGGTCCCCAAGAGCCGACGTAATCGACGTAAGTCCGCCCATCCACATCGGTCATTAACGCGCCCTTCGCCTCCCGGATAAAACGCGGCGTCCCGCCGACACCACGAAATGCGCGCACCGGAGAATTAACCCCGCCGGGAATCAACTCGATTGCGCGCTCAAAAAGTTTCGATGAAAGGTCTGGCTGAGATTGGATTGTTTGACTCATTGTGCTTCATTTTTACCACAGAGGACGCAGAGGGACACAGAGTGCCAAGCAGATAATGTAGGGGCAGGGCTGGTCCCTGCCCGTCGCGCCGCAGGCCCGTTGTCAAGATTCGTGTCCGTCCAACGTTGAAGTATGCGTTACGGTTCGCGCGCTCGCGCGGCGGGCAGGGACCAGCTCTGCCCCTACAAGGATCGCACTGAATCTTTTCTAGCCGAAGATACTGCGCCAGCGGCGGTCGAGCGCGCTGCCGAAGAGGAAGGTCGTGATCGAGGGCGATTCGTGCGAGCGGTCGTAGCCGACGAGTTCGACGTAGGCGCGACCTTGCGTCGTGTGATCGCCGTGCCGACCGGCGACGGTGCAGACTCCTTCCCAATAGACGATCATCGTCGTGCCGCGCGTGTCCAATTCTTGATCCTTGAGGACAGGTTTGATCTTCAAGTCGAGGCTCACGCGCGGGACTTGTAGCCGCCAACTGATCGGGTAAGTCGCGCCGGTGTGTGGGCTGCGCCAGTGGTCAAGCACGGTGAGTTGAAAATCTTCGCGCGTTAGATGCAGCGATGTACCGTCGGCCGCGACGTATCTACCGCTCGAAAAGTTTGACGGTCGCCCTTGAGCGTCGCGGATGTGATAGACCATCAACTCGGTGTCATTCTCAAACTGAATGCTGAACCAATCCCAGCCCTTCTGCTTTTCGGTTGTGCGCCATGTGCCGAACTCTCGATCCATCCACGCCGCGCCGGTGAACGCTTCCGTCTCGCCACGCCAAGTGATCCGCCCTTCAGCTTCCATTCGGGTGTAAGAGAAATAGCGCGACGCCTCGTTTTGATCTTTGAAGCTGACGCCGACGTTCTCATGCCCATTCAAGACGGCGGACTTCACGGGACGCAAAGACGCCTCGAAGATCACATCGTCGCCGAGCGTCGCGCGCAAGATGTGTCGCCCCTCGCGCTCGCGCACAGACCAATCGCCGAGCCGTAAGTCATAACGCTGCGCGCTGATTCGCGCCGGCGGATCGAAGGGGTTGTTTGCGCTCTTGCGATGCGCGTAACGAAATGTGCCGCGCGTCTCGTCCGTAATTGCGAAGTGTGCGAGATAAAGCGGGTTCGCCAGCAGCCGCAGCGGCACGACGCCGAAACGATCAAGATCGGTGCGCCGTTTGAAGAAGACCAACTCGAAGCCGAAGTGCCGCCCGCCTTCAGTTCGCATGTGGCCGGTGTAATACCACCACTCGGTCTGCGCCTCCGCGTGTGCATAAAGATCGCGCGGCAATTGGACGCCCTCATGTTCCGTCCCATCGCGCAACGTCGAAGCCTTGCCGACCAACACATTGGCGAGGCCGTCGAGCAATTCGGTGGCGATATTTTCCAATGGTTCGATAAAATTAACGCTCATGGTTTTTGTTCAAGTCGAGATGCAGCAGAACAGAAAGATATTGATGAATGATGAATGTAATGAAGTACCGTCGTGATCTTCATCATTCATCATTTCGCATTCATCATTTTTTATCAACTCCGCTCGACGCCGATGCGCGGCTCGACGAGTAGGGTGCGGAAGCTTGACAGGCGGACGAGGCCGGGCGCCGCCCCTTTGGGCTTCTGGATGAACTTGCGTTGCGTGTAATTAACGGCGACTTTGGCATCGCGTTTGGCTTGGCTGAAATGGGCGGCGAGTTGCGCGGCTTCGATGATGGTGCGGTGCGGGATGTCTGACGTGCGCGCGTGATTGCGGACAATGACGTGCGAGCCGGGATAGTCGGCGGCGTGGAGCCAAGTGTCGTGCGGGCGCGCGACGCGGAAGGTCAGTTGATCGTTATCCTTCGCGCCGCG
>JALZKK010000398.1 GCA_030859285.1 Acidobacteriota bacterium
GGATGTCATCCCCGGCGCGTCTCGGTCTGTGTGAGCCATTAAGTTCAAGAGTAAATAGATAAAGCCTGTGATTGATCATCTCAACCTCGCCAGCGATCCGTTTCGTAATCGACTGCTGCCGTTGACCATCTCGGCGGTCGTCGCCTGTGTGTCGCTCGTCGCGCTCGTCCTGATCGTCGCCGAGGGACGGCAGGCGAACGCGCAAGCCGATGGGGTCGAGCGCGATTTGCGGGGCTTGCGGACGGAAGCGGCGGCGCTCAGAAAGCGCGCCGAGGAAGTGCAGCAGACGTTGACGCCGGAACAACTCCAGATGCTCGAAGCCGCGCACGACATCGTTGACCGTAAGCGTTTCTCTTGGTCGGTATTGCTCGCCAATCTCGAAGCGACGTTGCCGCAGAGCGTGCGCGTCGCGCGCATCAGCGTGCGGGATGTCGAAGCGCGCGGCGGCTCGACGCGCGGCGAGTTGGAGTTGACCGTCGTCGGGCGCACGCCGGACGATATCACGCGCATGATGGCCGAGATGGCGCGCACGGGCATCTTCTCCGCCGACTTGATCCGCGAAGGCTCGCGCACGGCGAGCGGCGAGTCCGGCACGGAAGCGATGCTGCGCGTTTATTACACGCCGGGCGCGGGGACGATCACGCTGCCGCCCATCGCCGCCACAGCGCGCGATGCGAACGTCGAAGCCGCGCCGATTGCGGCGACACCGGCGGCGACCGCCGCAACGGTGAGAGCGACGACGGAGGCGGCGCGATGAAGAACGAAACACAACTGAGCGCCGCGCAGCAAAAACGGCAAGCCCGCGCCGCAGCCTTGCGTGCGCGGATGAAAAATTTTCAGCAGGGGCGGCGCGCATCGAAGCTCGGCTCGAATGAACTCATCGCGCTCGTCAGCGCGTTCGCGCTGCTCGCGCTCACCCTCGCCGCTTACTTTCTCTATCTCGCGCCGGCGCGCGCGCGCCTCGTCGCATTGCAGCGCGAGCGTTCGCAGTTGCAGAACACGCTGCGCGAAGCGACCGAAGGCACAACGCAAAGCGAGAGCGCGCAGGCCACCGTCGGCAGTATTCTTCAGAGTCTCGAACGCTTCGAGGCGGTGAAACTCGCGCAGCGCGGAGTAGCCAGCACCGCCGTCATCGAAGAGTTAAATGAAAAAACCCGGCGGCACAACCTGACCCGCGCGCAGATGTCCTTCACGTATTTAGAAGAACGCGCGCCGGCGCAAACCACGACGCAAAGTGTGTCGGCGAGCGGAAGACGGCAGAACATTTTTCCCGGCATCAATATCAGCCTGACAGTTGACGGCGCATACGCTAACATCCGCCGCTTCATCCGCGACATCGAAGCCAGCGAACGCTTCCTCGTCATCAACGGCGTGCAACTCGAAGGCGTCAACGAATCGGGCGCGGGCGCGCAACGCGGCGCGCTCGTCAGCCTGCGGCTCGACCTGTCGGCTTTCTTCCGCCGCGCCGGCGCGATTGATGCGATGGGCGCGACAACAACCGCGCCGGCCTCGACATCTCAATGAGCGCCTACCAGCGCGTGAGAAATTTTATGAGCTTGTTTGAAGGAAAGACCCCCGCCGAGCGCAACAAAACCATCGCCGCTCTCGTGCTGGGCGCGATTGCCGTCCTGTTCCTCGCGCGCATGTTCTTCGGCTCGTCCGGCGGCACGACGCGCAGGCCGACGGTCAATAACACTCAGACGGCACGGCAGCCGAGCGGCACGGCCACGAACAATGCCGACGCGAATGATCTCATATCGAATGTTAATCTGCGCCCGGTCGATTTTGAGAACGTCGCGTTGAGGAGCGTGCCTGAGCCGAGCCGGAACATCTTTGCTTACTATGTCGCGTCGCTCGCTTCGTCGAAGGGGACGGGTGGCACGACGCCAGTTGTTCCCCTCGCGCCGACGCCCGCGCCAACGCCGCCACCGCCGCTGACGTTGAGCAGCCTTGCGCCCGTCAACGTCTTCGCGCGCACCGGCGATTTCAAACTCGACGTGACCGGCGATAAGTTCACGCCCGCCACGCGCGTCTATCTCGACGGCCAAGAACTCCCAACGCGCGTTCTCGGCGCGCAGCAACTCGCGGCCACCGTCCCCGCTTCGTTGGTCGTCGCGCCCGGCGCGCGCCAAGTGATGGTTCGCACGCCCGACGGCCAACTCTATTCCAACAGCGCCACGCTCAACGTCGCGCCGCCGCCCACGCCGCCCTTCGCATACATCGGTCTGCTCGGCGACAAGCGTTACAGTGACAAGGCGATGCTCAAGCCGCAGGGCGGCAACACTGATCTGCTCACCGTGCAGCGCGGCGATGTCGTCGGCGGGCGCTTCCGCGTCACCAGCATCTCCGAACGCACCGTCGATTTCACCGACACGCAGCTCAACATCAAACACACGCTGCCTTACGTCGAATCGCGCTCTTCCTCCAGCGACCCACCGTCGCGCTATGTCGCGCCGCCGCAACCGCGCCCACAACCTCCGGCTGACGCCGACGGCGATGATGAACCATAAGCCTGACACACATGCCGACATTCTTTCGCCCGGCCACCGGCGCGTTGGTGCCACCGCGCGCCGCGCGGACGAGCGCGGCTACACGCTCGTCGCGCTGCTCGCGCTGATGTCGATTCTCGCTCTCGCCATGAGCGCCGCGGCGCCGCGCATTCGCCAGCAAGTGCAAAGGTCACTGGAAAAGGAAGCCATCGCGCGTGGGCAGGAAGTCGCCGAAGCGATTGATGCGTACCGCCGCGCTAATAACAACAATTTCCCATCGAGCATGGAGCAGTTGATCGAAGGTATCCAACCGCCGGGCCGCATTAAGAAAGTGCAAATCCTCCGCGCGAGCGCGGCGCGCGATCCGCTCTCGAAGAGCGGTGAGTGGAAAGTCGTTAGACGCAATGATCGCGTATGGCGAGAGTTTGAAGCAGGACTACAAACATACGTCGGCCCACAAATCCCGATCTTGAGTCTGGCGCGTGACCAGTTTTACGCTACACAAAATCTGATCGACAACGTCAACGTCCTCGACATCAAAGGCGAGAAAGGCGACTGCGAAGAAGACACCGAGCCGAACGGCACTGGTCCCTTCATCGGCGTCGTCAGCCGCAGCGGTTGCTCTTCCGTCCTCACTTACTACGGCATCGACCGTCACGACCGTTGGGTCTTCACGCCCGTCTTTAAGTAAGCAACTCTGATCGCCCGAACGAAGCGCGGC
>JALZKK010000005.1 GCA_030859285.1 Acidobacteriota bacterium
GCGTGATCCGGCGACACTCGCCGACGCGCTTGAAAGGTTATTGGTCAATCCGACACTGCGTGTTCAACTCGCACAGGCAGCGCGTCGCTTGATCGAAGCGGAGTTCGACGTTCATCGCAATGCTGCGTGTGTTCGTGAGATGTTTCAGCGCGCTCATGCCGCGTCATCCGGCACGATCACGTCCGGCGCGATGAGAAACAGCATGGCGGGGGTGGCGTGATGCGTGTCGCTTACATTTGCGCCGATGCTGGCGTGCCGGTCTTCGGACGCAAGGGCAGTTCGATTCATGTGCAGGAAGTCGTCCGCGCGTTGCGCGCGCACGGGGCGGAAGTAGAGTTGTTCGCCGCCCGCACCGACGGCGAGCCACCGTCCGACCTTGCAGACTTGCGCGTTCACTCGCTGCCCGCGCCGTCTAAAGGCGACATCGCGGAGCGCGAGCGCGCGGCTTACGCGGCTAACGAGGAATTGCGGCAGGCGCTCCGGCGCGCGGGGAGCTTCGATTTCATCTACGAACGCTACTCGCTCTGGAGCTACGCGGGGATGGAACACGCGCGGGCGTTTGGCACGCCGGGGCTGTTAGAAGTCAATGCGCCGCTCATCGAAGAACAACGGAAGCATCGCGGGCTGGCGGACGAGCAGCAGGCCGAGCGGGTAGCGAAAATCGTCTTCGGTTCGGCCACCACGCTCATCGCCGTTTCGGAAGGAGTCGCCGCATATCTGCGCCGTTTCCCGTCTGTGAATGGCCGCGCCCACGTCATCCCGAACGGCGTCAACCCGGCACGCTTTCCGCTTGGGCTGAAGCCCGCGCTGCCGGCATCGCCTGCGAGCTTCACCGTCGGTTTCGTCGGTACGCTGAAGCCTTGGCACGGCCTCGCCGATCTCGTCGAAGCCTTCGCACTACTGCACGAGAAGGATGGGAACGCGCGTCTGCTGATCGTCGGGGACGGGCCGGAGCGCGCGAGTTTGGAAGCTGACCTCGCCGCGCGCTCATTGCTTAATGCGACCGTGTTGACCGGCGCGGTCAGCCACGAGTTGATACCGGGACTGCTGGCTTCGATGCACGTGGCCGTCGCTCCTTACCCGGACGACCCGGATTTTTATTTCTCGCCGTTGAAGGTGTATGAGTACATGGCGGCGGCGCTGCCGGTGGCGGCGAGTCGCATCGGCCAGTTGGAAGAGTTGATTGAACATGAACACAATGGCCTGCTGTTTCCGCCGGGCGACGTGCGGGCGTTGGCCGAAGCTCTCGACCGCCTGCGGCGTGATCGCAAGTTCGCTTCGCGGCTCGGAAGCCTAGCCTGCATGAAGGTGCTGCGGAGCCACACTTGGGAATCGGTTGCGCGGCGCATCATCGCGCTCGCCGGTGTCGAGGTTGCCATGGCTCATGGGGAGGTGAGCGGTTAAATGGGTCGCCCGCAAACGCTATCCAAATCGCTGCCCGGTCTGGGGCGGCTCGTGCGGCGCTTCTGGCCGCGCCTGCGCGCGCAACGCGGACTGCTCGCGGGATCGTCGCTGGCGGTCTTCGCCGAAGTTGGCCTGCGCCTGCTGGAACCGTGGCCGCTGAAATTCGTCTTCGACAGCGTTTTCGCCGCCGCGCCGGCGGGCGGGCTGCTCGGCGTGCCGGCGATTGACAGGCTTGAGCCGGGAACGTTGCTCGTTTGGGCGGCGCTGGCCGTCGTCTTTATCACGGGCTTGCGCGCGCTCGCCGCGTACTGGAATACGGTCGGGTTCGCCCTCGCCGGCAACCGCGTGCTGACCGAAGTGCGCGGCGACCTCTACAGCCACTTGCAACGCCTGTCCCTCTCTTACCACACGAAGACCAAGAGTGGCGATCTCGTCGTGCGCGTCATCAGCGATGTCGGATTATTGCAGGAGGTGGCTGTCACGGCGGCGCTGCCGCTCGTGATTAACACGATGATCCTGTTCGGCATGGCTGCCTTGATGTTCTGGCTCCACTGGGAACTCGCGCTCGTCGGGCTGTCCATCATTCCTCTCTTCTGGCTTTCCACTTGGCGCTTAGGGCGGCGCATCCGTGAAGTTTCGCGCGAGCAACGGATGCGCGAGGGCGCGATGGCTTCGACCGCCGCCGAATCAATCGGCGCGATCAAGGTCGTGCAGGCGCTCTCGCTGGAAAAGGCTTTCGCGCGCGTCTTCACCGCTCACAACAAGAAGGGTTTGAAGGAAGGCGTCCGCGCCAAGCGTCTGTCGGCCAGTCTCGAACGCACGGTGGATGTGCTGGTGGCAATCGGGACGGCGCTCGTGTTGTGGTACGGCGCGCGGCTCGTGCTGAGCGGCGAACTCACGCCCGGCGATCTGCTGGTCTTCCTCGCGTATCTGAAGAACGCTTTCAAGCCGGTGCGCGACTCCGCCAAGTACACGGGGCGACTGGCCAAGGCGTCTGCCGCGGGCGAGCGCGTGCTTGACGTGCTTGATCGCATTCCTGAAGTGCGCGACCTGCCCGGCGCGAAACCTGCGCCACCGTTTCGCGGCGCGGTCAAGTTCGAGGAAGTTGATTACGGCTACGAGCCGGAGCAACTCGCGTTGCGCGGCGTCTCCTTCGAGGCTCAACCGGGACAGCGCATCGCTCTCGACGGACCTTCGGGCAGCGGGAAGTCCACGCTCGTCGGCCTCGTCATGCGCCTCTACGATCCAATCGCGGGGCGCGTGTTGGTGGACGGGCGCGACATACGCGAGTACACCATCTCATCGCTACGCGCGCAGATCAGTGTGGTCTTGCAAGACTCCATCCTCTTCGCGGGCACGATCCGCGACAACATCGCCTACGGCGCTGTTGAAGTCACCGGCGAGCAGATTCGCGCCGCCACACGGTTGTCGAACGCTCATTCGTTCGTCGAGGCGATGCCGCGCAAGTACATGACAATCGTCGGCGAGCGCGGCGTGACGCTTTCCAATGGGCAGCGCCAGCGCATCGCCATCGCCCGCGCCGCCGTGCGCCAGTCTCCGATTCTGATTCTGGATGAACCCACCGTCGGGCTGGACGAAGAGAACGAGCGTCTCGTGTTGGAGTCGCTTGAGCAACTCGCCGAAAACCGCACCACCTTCTTCATCACGCACAACCTCCAGCAAGCGGCCAGCGCCGACCGCATCCTCTACATCGAGAGCGGGCGCGTCGTTGAACATGGCACGCACGAAGATTTAATGGGAAACAAGGGACGCTACGCTTCGATGTACGCGCAGCAAATTGCCGCCCGCAATGGCGAGGACTCTAACGACCGCAACAGCGGCGAGACGTTCAATGATCGGGGCAACGGCGAGGCAGTCAAGGAGGAGAGCCATGCTGTCGTGGGCTGATGGCGATGTCGTCCGGCGCGACACACGCTTGCGTGGGCTGGAAACCGCGCTCGATCCGGAAGCCTTCGTCCACGCGCTCCGCGCGGCCCTGCCGGAGGCGGGCATCCGCGAGGCGAGCGCCGGCTACGTCCGCTACAAACCCGGCACTAACTGTGTCGTGGCCTATCGACTCGAAACGAACGGCGCGCCCCTCGACGCCTATATCAAAGTTCACGCAAACGAAGACTGGATCAAACTCGTTAAGGCGCGCGAGCGCGCGAGCGTGCCGACGATAGCCGGGCCGGGTCGCGTCGGCCTCGAAGACGGCAACGCGGTAGTCGTCTTTTTCCCGAATGACGACAAGCTGCAATCACTTCATAAACTCGGCCAAGCTGAGACCCGCCGGAAGTTGTTGGAAAAACTTTTCTCCGGCCAACCGGAACTCTGGGAGGGCGAGATGCAAAAGCTCCGCTACAAACCGGAGCGGCGATACGTCGCGGTGTGGCGCGCCGGAGGCCGAAACGTCGCCGTGCTGAAAGCGTATGTCGGCGGCGGTTACGAAGCGGCGCGGGCGAGCGCGCAGGCGTTTGAGAGTCGCGGCCCGCTCCGGCTCGCGCGACTGCTTGGCCGCCGCACACGTCACGGCGTGCTGGCCTTCGAGTGGCTCGAAGGGCGGTTGCTCAGTGAAATAATCTCGGCCCCGGACTTTCACCCTTCAGCGGTCACCACGGCGGGCGCGGCGCTCGTCGAGTTGCACGCGCAGCAACCGAGAAATCTCGTGCGCCTCGAACGCAAGATAGAAGCGGCGCGGTTGCGACGACTGGCGCGCTGGATGGGCGATCTCTGGCCGCGCCTCGCGCACAAGACTGTCAACCTCGCCCGCCGGATTGCGGAGCAACTGTTGATTACCCCGGACGTGTCCGCGCCCGCACACGGCGACTTTTACGCGCAACAAGTACTCGTCGCCGACGGCATGGCGGCGATTCTCGACCTCGACCGCGCCGCGTGCGCCGACCCAGCACGCGACCTCGGAACGTTCATCGCCCACGTCGAACGGGATTCCCTGCGCGGCGACTTCTCCCCGAACCGCGCGGCGCAGGTCAAGGAAGCATTACTCGAAGGCTACCGACATCAAGCCGGCAACTCGCTCCCCCGGCGAATCAGCCTGCACGCCGCCGCCGGATTGCTGTGGCTCGCGCCCGAACCTTTCCGGTATCGCGAATTGGATTGGCCTGAGAGAACCGAAGCGATCATCGAGCGGGCGGAGCAGATTTTACGCGGAGGAGCGCTGGAAGATTGAACGTCGCGGTGACAGATACGTTCGGCGTCGCGGACGACGCGAAGCTCCCTTTTCTGGCGCGGGCACTCGACCCTGTCGAAGCCCGGCGACAACTTGAAGCGTGTCTCCGGACACGAAGCGGCGCGGAAGGAAGTCTCCATTTGCTTGCGCTTCGCGTCGTGCGGCACAAACCCCGACAGCGGGCGCTCGTCGAGTACGACGTGCGCGTCGAGCGCGGCGGCGCGGCCATCGAGACCTTCACTTTGATCGGCAAAGCGCACGCACGCGGGTTAGCCGAGCGCGACTTTCAACTGCAAACGGCGCTCTGGCAAAGCAATTTCGGGCCGGACAGCGCGGACGGCATCCGCGTGCCGGAACCCGTCGGCGTCATCCCGGATTTCCACATGTGGCTCCAGCGCAAAGTGCCGGGCGAGCCGGCGACAAGGTTGCTGGCGCAAGCCGACGGCGCGCCGCTCGCCGCGCGCATCGCGGAGGCCGCGTGGAAGATTCACCGGCTGGGCGTACCCGTAGCGCGTCGTCACACGATAGCGGATGAACTCCGAATTCTGCGCGAACGCCTCGGCCTCTTGATGTCGGAGAGGCCGGATTTAGCCGCTCGGCTGAAGCGCGTACTTGCGGCCTGCGACCGCTTAGGAGCGTCGCTGCCGGTGCCAACTCGGCGCACGATTCACAGGGATTTTTACCCGGACCAAGTACTCGTCACCGACGCGCGGCTGTACCTGCTCGATTTCGATCTTTACTGCGAAGGCGACCCCGCGCTCGACATCGGGAACTTTCTGGGGCACGTCACGGAGCAAAGTCTGCGCGCGACAGGCGATGCCGGCGCGCTGCGCGATGTGGAGGAAGCGTTTGAGGAAAGTTATGTGGAGTTGGCGGGCGAGCGCGTGCGGTCGGCTGTGCGCGCCTACGCGACGCTGACGTTAGCGCGTCACATTTACTTGAGTACACAGTTCGCCAAGCGGCGACACCTGACGGAAACGATCTTGGAATTGTGCGAGCGACGCCTCTTGTAGATTGCGGATTGCAGATTTCGGATTGCGGATTAAGGGAATTCCGCATTCCGCAATCGGGGCGGTCGCTGCGATGTGAGGGATTATGAAAAAAGCAGTTTTAGTTTTACTCGTTCATCTTTTGTGCGCCAGCATCGCGGGCGCGCAGGTTAAGCCTGCGCCTGACATCAACCCGCCCGCCGACAAGCCGAGCGAGAAGCTCCCGCCGGTGACTGGCGAGCGCGAGTCGCTGACGCCGCCGCGCCGCTGGGCGTTCTACGTGACGATGTCGAGCGTCTTCGACTCAAACATTAACCGCGACGAAGACAAAATCAAATCTTTTGGCGGGGTCGGCGGCGCGGGCATCTACTATCGCAATCACGCGGAGAAGCCGACTTTTGAATTCAACTATGAGGTAGGGCAGCACCGTTTTTCGGGGACAGATCGTTGGAACCGCACGAGCCACAAATTTTTGGCTTCGCATGAGCGGGAATTAAGCCGCCGCTTCACCACGGAGACAGTTGGCGAAATCTCGCTCAAAGGCTCGACGGAAGACCGCGACCTGACCGACAGCTATAATGCGGAGCAGGCGCTGGAATACCGCATCACCCGCCGTCACCGGCTCAACTTGAGCGGCGTCTTTCGCCACCGCCGCTACGGGGACGATCCGGGACGCAACGCCATCAATCTCTACGCCGAGGGCGGGTACGAACATCGTCTAGGCGGCAACCGGAGTTGGGAAGTGAGTTACCGCTACGAGACGAACAACGCGCGCAACGCACGCAACGACTACATTCGCCGGACATACGCTGCAGAGTTCACCACGCCGCTCACGCGCCGGGGCCGCCTTCAGGCAGAGGCGCGCTACCGCCCGCGCAGTTACATTTCGCGCCTCGTAGAAGTGGATGATGATCGGGAGGAACTCCGGCGCGACCGGACGTGGGTCTTCGGGGCCGAATGGAGACGCCCCGTCTCGCGGGGACTGGAACTCGGACTACTCTATCGCTTCGAGACGCGCTCATCCAACGACCCGGATCGAAACTACAAGGCACACCTGACAGCAATGACCCTCACGTACCGCTGGTGGCGATAGCCCTCGCGAATTTTTCCGACAGCGGGACGCCATACTCTGCTTGTGCCCAAGTTAAATTGTTTCTCAAAGGTATAGGTTAGTAGTTCGACCGCTTAATTTGGCTGGTCGTTTAGCAGGCGGACCCGATCCGGCGCTGCAACTTGAATCGCGGGACAAGTCCCGCTTCTAAACATCAATATCACATGAACTGACTACGAGGATGTTTTCACCTATCCCCTAACCCCCAGCCCCTATTCAATAATGAATTTCGCTTGCTGTGCCGTGTTGGTTTTGGCGAGGCGGTCGATGACGGTGAGTTTCAAGAGGTAGCGACCCGCCGGGAGATCGTTGAGGGAAATTTCGGCGGCGTAAGGGATTTGTTGGAAGTCCGTCGTTCCGTCGAGATTGATTTTTCGGAGCGGGGAAGTGACGACCGGCTGATCATCGCGGAAGACTTGCACTTGTAAGGCCAGATCGGGCGGCGTTGCACCGTTGGTCTTGGCGTTATAAGTCGAGACCAGCAAGCGGAGCCATGAGTTGCGCGAGAAATGCCGATCAGCGTTAATGACTATTTGCTCGGGTGGTTGGCTGTTCGCGCCGTCCTGCGCCGGCGGCCTCTCGCCGATAAAAATACTGCTCAACGCCAGCACGCCCTTTGTTAGATCGGGAATCGACAACCACTGCACGGCGCTGCCGATTTGTCCGCTCGCTGGATGGCGCGCAGCGACGCGCACTTGATAGAGTCCGGGCTTGATCGCGGTCTGCTGTGTCGCAACTATGCGCCGCGCCGCGCCGTTGCTGGCCGCCGTTCCCGTTTGAGAAGTGTGCGTCAAGAGCTTTTGGAAAGACGCGACGAGTTTGCCTCCCTCGTCATACACCGCGCCGATCAACTCGACGCGATCAATTACTTGCTCGTCGTTGGCGGTTGGCGTGGCGGGCGGGAGGCTCACTTGCACTGTGCAAGCTAACTGCATCGTGGCCTCAGCGGTGTTCAAATAGTTAAGCGTTAAAAAGATGGGGAGCGCGTTCTTCGGGAAGGCCGCCCGCAGTGCGTCGAAGAGCGCCTTTGTCTCCGGGGCAGGCTGGTTGGCCGTCGCGGACTTACTCGCCTCGTCAGCTTGTTTCTTGCCGCCTTTGGCGTTCGTTGCTGTTAAGGGCGCGTCAAAGAAACCGCGCCGCACTTGCACGCGCAAGTCTGGACGCCCGACGACGCTCACTTCGATCCGGCGGAATTTGACCTTCTTTCGCCCTTCGCCTTGCCCGGCAGGTTGCCACGCCAGCAGATAATAAACTGACGAATCTTTCACCGCTTTGGTCAGCAACATTTCCAGATTGTTGTTGTTGAGTAGGGCGCGCCCGCCCGTGTCCGCCGCCAGTGTGTAGAGCGGGGCTTGTTGCGCCGACACCTCGCCGAGATCGTAACTAGCCAGACGCCCGGTCGTATCGAAGGGAACGTTCATGCTGGCGTCGGGCTGCCCGGCGACGAGTCCCTGCGTGTCCATCGTGTAGATGACGACACCGGTGCGCGCCGCCGCATCGGTGATCGAGCGCAGCCGGTCGAAGGCGTCGCCGATGTTTCGCTCGATGAAAAAGCCGTCGGAGAGAAAGAAAACGACTTTGCGTCCGGGCAGTTGTGAAGTTGAGCGGACGAGGCTTTCGAGCGAGACGAGTGTGCCTCTACTGATGTGCGCGGACTGTTGCAGAATGTTGCGGGCGCGGCCCCGCACCATGTTCTCTGCGACTTCGCGGCTCATGCGCGGATTCTCGCGCAAGATGTAATCAGCGAAGACCGTCAGCACATCCCGATTATTTTGTTCGACGGCAGAGGCTTGATACTCGGACATGTGCGGTTGCTCGCCATCAAGCACGCGCCGCGGTGTGGAACTGAGTTTGGCGACGGCGGCGCGCAGCACCGCTTTCTCGTCCGTCAATTGTTGCAAAAAACCGATCTGCCCGCTGGCCGATGAGATAGCAACTTCATCGTTCTGCGTCATCTTACTGTCGATGAAATTGATGAGCGTCTCGCGCGTGCGCTTCAGGCTGCTGTGTGAGAGATGCAGATCGTCAACGAAAAAAAAGATCGAGCGGCCACGATCCAGCGGCTTCACGCCGCCCGCGCTGCCCTTGCCGTTGGTCTGCCGTCGTCCGCCACGCGCCGCCGCCAATTGCGCTTCTTCGTCAACACTGCCCGCCGTCACGCGCTCGAAAAAGTGGATGCTCTGCGGTTGTCCATCCACGCGGAGCGCGAACTGCTCCGGCTTCAGTCCATCAACGAACCCTCCCTGTTTGTCAAACACCATCACATCGGTCTGAATCAATTCCGCCTCGACGCGCACGATCTCATCAGACGGCTCAGGCGTCGTTCGCTCAGTCGGCGGCTGTTGCTGCTGTTGCGCGGGCGTAGGAAGGCTGGCACAGAGTAGCGCGCACAAAACGCTGTGAGAAAAAAAGCGGCGGAAGGGAAGAGCAATTGCGGTCATATTGATCACCACATGGAAAAGGAGAGCGACGCGACGTATGATAGCACGCGCAAAAGCAAGGCTGAAGGATGAAGGCGGAAGACTGAATGAAGACGGGGAGAGCGGGAGACGGGGTGACGGGGTGAAACTGCTTTCGCTCTTCTCCCCGTCTCCCGCTCTCCCGCTCTCCCCGTCTGCCTTCGCTTCATCCTTGCCTTCGGAGGTTATCAATAGCTTTGAGTGAGCAGTCAATAACTCTGTCGGTCGAGCAAGTCTCGAAAAGTTTCGATGAGTTCGTCGCCGTCTCCGATCTCAGCTTGATGGTGCGGCGCGGGCGCATCTTCGGATTGATCGGCCCGAACGGCGCGGGCAAGACCACGACGATTCGCATGATCGTCGGCATCACCGCGCCGGACGCGGGGCGGATTAAATTGTTCGGCCAATTGCTGACGCCGGAGTTGCGCGACCGCATCGGCTATTTGCCAGAAGAGCGCGGCTTGTACAAGCGGATGAAAGTCGGCGAACAATTGCGTTTCTTGGGCGTGCTGAAGGGGATGGACGCGCGCGCCGCCGACGAGAGCGCGGGACATTGGCTGGAGCGTCTGAAACTTTCGGAGTGGAAAGACAAGAAGACGGATGAACTATCGAAAGGAATGCAGCAGAAGATACAGTTCATCGCGACTGTCTTGCACGATCCGGAACTGTTGATCTTGGATGAAGTCTTCTCCGGTCTTGATCCGGTCAACGCGGAGTTGATGACGGGGATACTGTTGGAACTTAAAGACAGGGGCAAGACGATCATCTTCTCGACGCACATG
>JALZKK010000008.1 GCA_030859285.1 Acidobacteriota bacterium
CCGGACAACCGCCGCGATTTTCCCGGCGGCTTTCCCACTGATCCGCGCAACGCTTTCGAGCGATCAGGCCGCACGCCCGAACAACAAAACGTCTTCGAGCATGTCAAACAACTCACGCGCATCCGCGCCGAACTCGAACCGCTGCGGCGCGGGCGGCAGATCAATCTCTATTACACCGAGCAGCAGTTCGCCTTCGCCCGCGCCACCGACCGCGCCGCAGTTGTCGTCGCCTTCAACAACGACGCGAAACCCTCGACGCTCGATGTTCCTACAGAAGCCGCCGGACTTGAGAACGGCGCGGCGTTGACAGATCGCCTCGGCGTCAGCCAAAGCGCGCGCGTCGAGAACGGCAGATTGAAAATCAATTTACCCCCGCGTTCAGCGAGCATTCTCGCGGCGCGCTAGATTGTTTTGTTGAATTTCGTTGAGAAGCGGGCTATGCCCGCCGGCTTTGGAGGCGAGAGATGACGCAGCAGAAACCACGCCTGAGCTTCTGGCAAATCTGGAACATGAGTTTTGGGTTCCTCGGCATTCAGTTCGGGTGGGGTTTGCAGTTGGCGAACATGAGCGCGATCTATACGTATCTCGGCGCGAATGCCGACGATGTGCCGTTGCTCTGGCTCGCCGGGCCGGTCACGGGTTTGCTGGTGCAACCGATCATCGGCTCGATGAGTGATCGCACGTGGAATCGCCTCGGTCGTCGCCGTCCTTACTTTTTGGTCGGAGCGATCTTCGCATCTATTACGCTCTTTCTGATGCCGAGCGCCGGCGAGATCGCGAGGGGCATCGGTGGCGCGGTCATTACGGGCGTGGCGATGGCGGCGACGCTGTTGTGGATTTTAGACGCCAGCATTAACGTCTCGATGGAACCGTTTCGGGCTTTCGTCGCCGACAAGCTCAATGTCGAACAGCGCACGGCGGGCTTTGTGATGCAGTCGTTCTTCATCGGCGTCGGCGCATCGCTCGCTAACGCTCTGCCCTATCTCTTTCGTCAACTCGGTGTCGAAGGCACAACCGCAAGCGGCATCCCGCTCACCGTTCTCTACTCGTTCCGGCTCGGCGCGGTCGTCTTTTTCGCCGCCGTGCTTTACACAGTCGTGACGGCGCGCGAATATCCGCCCGATGACATGGCAGCCTTCGAGCGCAGGCGACGCGCGTACCGCAGCGCCGGTAATCTCTTGGGCCGGATTCTTTTCGTCATCCGCGAACTTCTCAAAGAAATCTCCGCCGCCGTCCGCGAAATGCCGGCGACGATGAAACAACTCGCCGTCGTGCAGTTCTTCACGTGGCTCGGTCTGTTCTGCATGTGGATGTTCTACGGTTTGATGACTTCTTATCACGTCTTCGACGCGCCAAACTCCAACACGCAACTCTTTCGCGCCGGCGGCGAATGGGGCGGGCTCATGTTCGCCGTCTATTCGATCACGTGCTTCGCCATCGCCTTCGCCCTCCCGAAACTCGCCGCCGCCACTTCACGCAAAACTGTTCACACCATCGCGCTCACGTGCGGCGGCTTAGGGTTGCTGTCGTGCTACTTCATCGAAAGTAAGGAACTGTTGATTCTGACGATGATCGGCGTCGGCATCGCGTGGGCTTCCATTCTCTCGATGCCCTATGCGATTCTCGCCGGAGCCTTGCCGCCCGCGCGGATGGGCGTCTATATGGGCGTCTTCAACTTCTTCATCGTCATCCCCGAAATCATCGCCGCGACGACTTTCGGGCGCGTCATCCGCGCATTGTTCGGCGAGGACAGCACCGTCGCGCCGCTCTACGTCGTCATGGCCGGCGGCATGTTCATGCTGCTGGCCGCTGCCGCCTGCGTGCTGTTGGTGCGCGACGTAGCTGACCGCGACGTGCCGGAGGCCGCCGTGATCAAAGGCGACGAACATCTCCCGCTGATCCCACAAGGCCAAGTGCAACCCGTGCCGAGTACAGGGTTGATCGATAAAAAGGTAGGTGATTAAGTGCTACTCAAGGTGTCCGCTATGTCTACTGTGAGTTGCGGCGTCCTCGCCCTCCTTCTGTTGCTGATGCTAGTGACTCCGTCGGTCGCTTGCTCATGCGGCGGTGGTTCTCCGCCGTGCGGAGGCGCAGCTCGTTTTCGCGAGGCAGGAGGGACGGTGTTCGTCGGCACAGTAGTTAGTTTAACCGACGTGTCCGCCGAAGTTGATCGAGAGGGGCGGAAGGAAGCTAGGACGGTCGCGTACAGAGTACGGCTAACCATCGAAGAGGCATTCGCCGGAGTTGACGGGCAGGAGATCGAGGTCACAACCGTGAGCAGCACTACGGCGTGCGGCTACGATTTCAAATCGGGCGAGCGCTATTTAGTGTATGCATCTCGCAGTAGCGGGGAACTCCTTCCGCGCGTCAGTTTGTGTTCACGGACGCGGCCTTCCGACGCAGCGTTTGATGACCTTGAATTGTTGCGTGCGGCGCAGCAAGGCCGGAGCGAGACGCGCATCTTCGGCTCCGTCTGGCGCTCTGACCATACGTCGGCGAACGCGGGCGGGAGTACGGGCCTTCAGTCGGGCGTTAAAATTGTCGCGACCGGAAATGGGCAAGAGTTTGAAACTGTGACCGATTCGTCGGGCTGGTTTCGCTTCACAAGGTTGCCTCTGGGTCAGTACACAGTTCGCGCATGGTTGAATAACCACTTTAGTAAAGAAGGGCGCTACGCACCGACGTTGTCCGCGCAGCAGGGATGCGCTGAGGTAAGTTTTCACTTCAACGCCGGCGCGCGCGTAGCGGGTAGTCTGACAGGCCCGGACGGTCAGCCGATGGCGCAGGCCACGGTTGTTATCAAAGATGTCGGTTTGCCGAAGACGGTGGACGCGCAGAACGCAGGCCTGTTTTGGGCGATGACAGACAGGCAAGGGCGTTATGAGATCGAGGCATTGCCGCCGGGCCGCTACAGTGTCGGGATCAGTTCACCGCAAACGTCAGGCGCGGACGTGCCGTACTTGCTTGTCTCTCCGCGTCAAGGCACGGCCACTGCGCGGCGCGCTCCTCTCTCCGTCGCGCCGGATCAGAATCTCGAAGGCGTGGACATTCAACACCCCGCCAACATTGAGCTACAAACGGTGAGCGGCGTCGTGCGCTTGCCGGACGGCAGCCCCGCTGACGCGGCGGTTGTTGTGCGAGATGCGGCGCACGGCTGGCTGTTGCAGCAAGTCAAGGTAGACGCGGACGGGCGTTTCGCCTTAAAACTTTTCGTCGGGCAGTCTTACCGTATTCATGCTTATAACTTTCAACTCGGCCACCATGATGATCAGCATTCGCAACCCCTGACGGTGTTGGTCGGTCAGAAAGTCGAGCCGCTCGAATTGCGCCTCGCTTGGCCGCCGGGCCACGTTCGCCGATAAGTCTCAGACAGGCGGAACTTCATGTCGTTCAAAATTGTAGCTAGATACATGTGTGTGCTGTCGATGATTACTTCGATCCTCGTGCCGTCGAGCAACCGCGCGTTCGCACGCCTGTTGCAGCAACGCGACGTGTCGAAAGAAACGGCGCGCGCGAGCCGCCAGTGGGTAACGGGCGGTGTAATTTATGAAATCTTCCCGCGCGTCTTTTCGCCGGAGGGAACATTCAATGGCATCACGGCGCGGCTCGATAGATTGCATGATCTCGGCGTCAATATCCTGTGGCTGATGCCGATCCATCCGTTGGGGCAGGAGCGGAAGAAGGGGACGCTTGGCAGTCCTTACGCCGTGCGCGATTACTATGCGATCAATCCAGAATATGGAACGAGAGAGGATTTCAAGCGGCTGGTCGCGGAAGCGCACAAGCGCGGGATGAAAGTGATCATTGATGTGGTGGCGAATCATACATCGTGGGACAGTGTGATGATGAAGCAGCCGGCGTTCTATACACGCAACGCTGCCGGCAAGATCGTCGCGCCCGATCCCGGTTGGTCGGACGTAGCCGACCTGAATTATGAGAATCCGCAGTTGCGCGCCTATATGCTCGACATGCTCAAGTTTTGGCTGCGCGAGTACGACTTGGACGGCTTTCGCTGCGACGTGTCGTGGTTGGTCCCCACAGACTTTTGGGAGACGGCGCGCACAGAGCTAGAGAAGATCAAGCCGGACATCATCATACTCTCCGAATCGAACGAGCCGGAACATATGTTGAAGGCTTTCGATCTCAACTACGCTTGGCCTTTCTTTCACGCGATTAACGACGTGGTGCGCGGCCAACAACCAGCGACGCATTTGCGCGCCACTTGGGAAATGGAGCGGGCGCGCAATCCGCGTGGCGCGCTGCGTTTGCACTTTTCGGATAATCACGACGAGCGGCGGGCCATCGCGCGTCTGGGCGAGCGCGGCGCGTGGGCGGCGTCAGTGCTGACGTTCACAATGGACGGCGTGCCGCTGCTTTACAACGGGATGGAAGTCGGCGATACGATGGAGTCGGGCGATCCGGCGCTGTTTGAACGCTTCCCCATTTTCTGGCCGATTGTGAAGCGCAATCCCGCGCTGCCCGATTTTTACAAGCAACTGATCACGTTTCGCCGCGCGCACCCGGCATTGCAGCAGGGCGCGTTGGAGTGGCTACGTAATTCAGACGAAGCGCGCGTCGTCACTTATCGCCGTCGTGCGGGCGATGAAGAGTTTCTGATCGCGATCAATTTTTCGCCGCGCCCGTTCGTCGGCTTCGTCGAAGTTGACGGCGCGGCTTTCGCCGATGTGACGCCCGACATGCACCCGCCGCTTCCCGCGAACGCGACGGCGGCGGAACGTGTGGCGCGTGTACGTCCCGTCGGCCTGCCCGCGCTCGCGCTCGACGGCTGGGGCTACCGGATTTTCCGCCGCGCAGTACGGTGAGCAGTTGGCTGGTAGTAAACTTAGCGTCCTCTTGCGGCAGAGCCGCTATACTGGCTTTCTCAAACTTCTGTTCTGATTGAATCCGCAAATTTTTTGAAGGAGCAACACTAATGCGAAATGTGAGAGTTTGGCTGACAACATTGCTCGGCGCGACTTTGCTTGTTGCAAGCAGTTGCGTGAGCGGCAGTAGCCCGGAGCAGGCCGCGAACTCGAACGGCGCGACGCGCCAGCGAGACCCGAACGCGCCGGTGAAGATCGGCTTTTCGATGGACACGCTGAAGGAAGAGCGTTGGCAGCGCGATAAAGAGTTGGTCGAGAAACGCGCCAGAGAAGTCGGCGCAGAAGTCAGCGTTGCGGTAGCGAACGGTGATGACCGCTTGCAGATCAATCAGGCGGAGAACTTGCTAACGCAAGGCGTGGACGTGCTGATCGTCGCGCCGCACAACGGCGAAGTCGCGGCTTCCATTGTCGAGGCCGCGCATCGCCGCGGTGTTCCGGTGATTAGTTATGATCGCTTGATCAGAAACAGCGATGTCGATCTCTACGTCTCGCATCAGGTAGTCAAGATCGGCGAGATGCAGGCCGGCTATCTTTTAGAACGCGCGCCGAAAGGCAACTATGTCGTCGTGCAAGGTTCTGAGACGGACAACAATGCGCGGCTGTTGCATCAGGGTCAGATGAATATCTTGCAGCCTGCCGTGGATCGCGGTGACATTAAGATCGTCGCCAATCAGCCGGCCAAAGAGTGGGCGGCGAGCGCGGCTTTGAACATCGTGGAGAACGCGCTGACGCAGGCCAATAACAACATCGTGGCCGTCGTCGCCTCGAATGACGGCACGGCGCGCGGCGCGATCCAAGCGCTCGCCGCGCAGAATCTCGCAGGCCGTGTCCTCGTCTCCGGCCAAGACGCCGACCTCGCTTCGATCCAACAAATCCTCTTGGGCAATCAAACGATGACCGTCTATAAACCGATCCAGCCGCTCGCTTACGGTGCGGTCGATGCGGCGATCAAGATGGCGCGCGACGAAAAGCCCACAACAACAGACACAGTCAACAACGGCAAGATCGATGTGCCGGCGACTCTCTACGAACCGGTCGCTGTCGGCAAAGACAACCTTCTCAGCACCGTCGTCAAAGATGGCTATCACACGCTCGCACGCATCTGCGAAGGCATCCCGGCGGATAAATGCCCTCAGACATAGTCCAAAGTCCAAAGTCCAATGTCCAAAGTCAAGGACATGTTTTCGACTTTGGACATTAGACATTGGACTAATTGAGACACGATGAGTGAAGAAAACAATCTTGCGCCGTTCCTCAAGATGGAGGGGATCACAAAGACGTTTCCGGGCGTGCGCGCTTTGGACGGCGTGACGTTTGATCTCTATCGGGGCGAGTTTCACGCTTTGGTGGGTGAGAACGGGGCGGGGAAATCGACCTTGATGAAAGTGTTGAGCGGCGTCTATCCGCATCCGGAATATGGCGGCGAGATCGTGATCGAGGGTGCGTCGCGCCGCTTCGGGAGCATTCGTGATGCGGAGGCTGCGGGCATCGCCGTCATCTTTCAGGAACTCTCGCTCGTCAAAGATATGACCGTCGGCGAGAACATGTTTTTGGGACGCGAGCCGCGCCGCTTTGGTGTGATTCGTTGGGACGAACTGTATCGCCGCGCGCAGGGGTTGCTTGACGATCTGCATCTGCCGATTGACCCGCGCACGCCGGTGCGGAACTTAGGCATCGGTCAACAGCAACTCGTCGAGATCGGCAAAGCGCTCTCGCAGGAGGCGCGCATCCTCGTCTTGGACGAGCCGACCGCCGCGCTGACCGAGACGGAAATCGAGACGCTGTTTGGGATTCTGAATAAGTTGCGGGGGCGCGGCGTCGGGATGATCTACATCTCACATAAGCTCGACGAAGTGTTCCGCATGAGCGACCGCATTACGGTTTTGCGCGACGGGCGGACGGTGGGGACTTCACCCACCAGCGAACTGAACGAAGCGCAAGTGATCGCGCGGATGGTCGGGCGCGAGGTGGGCGACATCTTCCCGCAAGTTGATCACGCACATGGCGACGTGGCATTTGAAGTTCGCAATTTCACGGTCGAAGACCCGAATGTGCCGGGCAAGAAATTAACCGATGGCGTGAGCTTTGAAGTGCGGCGCGGTGAAGTTTTAGGCATTGCGGGTTTGATGGGCGCGGGACGGAGCGAACTGCTGATGGGCATCTTCGGCGCACATGCGGGACGCACCAGCGGCGACGTGTTGATCGAAGGCAGGCCGGTCAAAATCAATCATCCCGCCGAAGCGATCAAGCAAGGGCTCGGCTTCGTCACCGAAGACCGCAAGCGTTTCGGCCTCGTATTGGACCAGACAATTCTGAATAATATGACGCTCGCGGGTTTGAAAAATATCTCCGGTCGTTTCGTCACAGATGTTGACGCCGAAGCGGCGGCGGGCAATCGCTCGATGACGGATTTGCGCGTCAAGGCCAACTCCGTGTTCACCGTCGCCGGCACGCTCTCCGGCGGCAACCAACAAAAAGTCGTGCTGGCGAAATGGCTCTTAACCAACCCGAAAGTCTTGTTCTTAGACGAGCCGACGCGCGGCATCGATGTCGGCGCGAAGCAAGAGATTTACGCGCTCATCAATCGCCTCGCCAAATCTGGATTAGCGATTGTTCTCGTCTCATCAGAGTTGCCGGAAGTTCTGGGTTTGTCTGATCGCGTCCTCGTTTTGCACGAAGGCCACGTCACCGGCGAATTCACGCGCACGACGGCCACGCCGGAGGGCGTCATGGCCTGCGCGACGGGACACGTGCGAAAGGGCATCTCGGCAGCATGAGCCGCGAGTTGATTTTTGTCCCGGAGGGACATTTGAGAATGCCTAGCGATTTACCGCTGGGCATTTGCACGGGAATGAAAATCAGTCCCATAGGGACGGCTGAAATCGTGCGCTTCAACCATCCCTCCGGGACTCGACCAAGATTCGCAACGTGTCGCAGCGATAAATCGCTGGGCTATTTCCAGCCGCCCCTGACGGGGCTGTAAAACTCATGAGTCAACAATCCAACGAACCGATTCTTGATCGTCCGACCGTCAATGCCGATGTCGCGCCGACGCCCATCGCCGCCGAGACGACGCGGCCTGAGACGCGGATCGGCGGCTTTCGTATTCCGACCGAAGCCTTGCGCGCTTATACGATGCTGTTCGCGCTCTTGGTGATCTGGCTCGCGTTTCAGTGGGCGACCGTCAGCCCGGAGAATCCTTACGGGTTGTTCTTGCAGCCGCGCAATTTTTCCAACTTGATGCGGCAGGCTTCGGTGACGGGCGTGCTGGCGGTCGGGATGCTGATGGTGATCGTGGCCGGGCAGATCGATCTGTCGGTCGGATCGGTCGTGGGCTTGGCGGGTGGCATCGCGGCCATTGTGCAGGGCTGGTACGGTTACGGATTGGTCCCCTCTCTGGCGGCGGGCCTCGCCGTCGGCCTCGCCATCGGCGCGGCGCAGGGCGCGCTCGTGGCCTACGTCAACATCCCGGCCTTCATCGTCACGCTCGGCGGATTGCTCGCTTGGCGCGGTGTGATTTTGGGTTTAAGCAAGGGCGAGACGATCCCGATCCGCATTCAAGGCTTCAAAGCCATCGGGCAGGATTACGTCGCGCCATTGATCGGTTGGGCTTTGGCGGCGCTGGCGGTGGCCGCCGTCGCGTGGCTCACGATCAGCCGCAATCGCGCACGCCAGCGTTACGGCCTCGGCGTGCCGGGCGCGGGCGCGACCCTCGCGCGCATCGTCCTCCTTTCCGCAGTCATTGTGGGCTTCGTCTTGATGATGAACTCTTACAAGTTGACGCCGGATGATGTGACGCCAGTTCGCTACGCGGGCATCCCGATCCCGGTGCTGATCCTGCTGACCGTCGCACTGCTCGGCGCATTCCTGACGCAGAACACGACCTTCGGGCGTTACCTCTACGCTATCGGCGGCAACCCGGACGCGGCGCGGCTCTCCGGCATCAGCCTACGTAAGCACATCCTCGCTGCCTTCTGCATCATGGGCGTGCTGTCGGGTGTGGCTTCGATCATCTACACGGCGCGCGTCGGGAGCGCGTCGCCGGACGCGGGTGTGCTATTGGAGTTAGACGCGATTGCGGCCTGCGTCATTGGGGGGACCAGTCTGATGGGCGGGCGCGGCACGGTCTTCGGCGCGATCCTCGGCGCGCTGATCATGGCGAGCCTCGACAACGGGATGTCGCTGAAGAACGTCGAACCCTACACGCAACAGATCGTCAAAGGCGCGATCCTCGTCGCGGCGGTCGGCCTCGACATGGCGGGCCGCCGGCGCGGATGAATGATCCGCGCTCGATTTATCAGCTTAAGCTCAAGAGGCTGCGGGCTATAATCCTCGCTTGAAAGGAGCCGCAGCAAGTAATGAGGGCATACCGAACTTATCTGACCATCACAGACCCAAAGCGGGTGATTTTGTCCGACGTGCCTTTTCGCGTCGTAGAGACAGCAGGGGTTAGTTTCCCTTGTCGCCACTCCGATTTTTGCGTCATAATCTCGCCCGTAGCGGCGACGGTGATGGGATGAGATGTTGGTCTGACGCGGCAGTAGATGAATGCAATGCTCTCGCGCCCTGCGGTCAGTTTGATTAACTCCGCGTCGGGCGGATTAATGAACTTTCGCCTTCCGATTGCGGTGAGAAAGTCTTCCAAACGAAAGAAGAAACCATGATGAAATTTTCATTGAAAGTGACATTTGTTTTTCTGTTGACGGCCTTTGCCTCCGCGTCAAATGCCCAAACAGCCACACCGGCGGCTTGGACGCCGGAACTGCAAATGAAGGTAAAAACGCTGGGCGCGCCGCGTGTCTCGCCCGACGGCAAGCGCGTCGCTTATACGGTCGCCAACGAAATGATGACTGCCGACAAAAGCGAGTTTGTGACGCAAATTTTTCTATCTGACACGGACGGCAGCGATTCGTTCCAAATCACGTTTGGCGATAAATCTTCGACCAATCCGAAATGGTCGCCCGACGGTAGAAGTTTGGCATTCACTTCTAACCGCAAGGACAACAAAAATAATCTTTACCTACTGCGTTTGAACGGCGGCGAAGCCGAGCCTGTGACTGATTTGAAAAGCAACATCGCTGATTTTGAATGGTCGCCTGACAATCGCTGGATTGCCTACACGATGACGGACGCGAAAACCGAAGACGAAGAGAAAAACGACAAGGGTAAGGCTGATCACCGCTGGGTTGATGAGAACGTTAAGATGAGCCGTCTTTACGTCGTCGCAGTGGAAAAAGACGCAAACGGTAAGCGCGAGCCGCGCAAATTAACGACTGGAAATTACACGGTGAGCGGCGGCTTTGATTGGTCGCCGGACGGCAAACAAATCGTTTTCACGCACGCCAAAACGCCCGGCGCGAACGATTGGACGAGTTCGGATGTTTCCGTCGTCGAAGTGTCGAGCGGAAAAGTTTCCACGCTCACCGCCACGCCCGCCGCCGAAACTTCGCCGACTTTCGCGCCCGACGGTAAATCCGTTGCCCTGCTCATCAGCGACACTCCGCCGCGTTGGGCGCAAAGCGGCACGATTCACATTCTTTCGGTCGCGGGCGGGACGCCAAAATCTCTCGCCGCGTCTTACGACGGACAACCGAACATCGCGGGCTGGTCTGCCGACGGCAAGCGAATTTATTTCAGCGAAGCCAAAGGCACGGGAACGCGGATTTACGTCGTTGACGTGGCGGCAAACAAAGTCGCAGAAATCAACAAAACTGATGAGGTCTATCAAGCCGTTAATCTTAATCATTCCGGCACCATGTTCGGTTTTGTGCTGCAAACTCCTGAGCGCGCGCCGGAAGCCTACGTTTCAAAGATCGAAAATTTCGCGCCCGTACAAATCAGTCGCGTCAACGCTGATTTGC